>JAFZCF010000023.1 GCA_017552165.1 Clostridia bacterium | reverse complement strand
CTTTGAGCTTTTCGTCGATCTCACGCAAGGTGGGTATCCCCGCCGTCAGCTCCGCGCGCCTTTTTTCGGCAAGCTCTTCCGCCTCTATCCTTCTGACTTCGTATTCGCGCACGATACGCGCGTAGTTCTGCCTGTTATAGCTCATCCGTCATTCCTTTTCGCCTATCTCCCTCAACATCTTCTCACGACTGCGCTTAATAGCGTCGTCAAAGGTTTTTTCGGGATCAAAGTTTTCGATTATCGTCTGCTTCCCGCGCCCGCCGGTCTTTTTCCCGGTGACCGCAGAGCCTTCGGATCTGTGATTTTCCTTCTCAGCGGCGGCCTCTTCCGGCGTTTTAATTCCTTTTTCGTACCAGTCGCGCAATATCCCGTCAACATACACGGGACCGACCTTTTCGGGATCCGCCGCATCGTACGCCGCCTCTATCATATCGATGCCCATGCCCCATTCTCCGGTCCAGGTATCGAAAAGCTTCTGATATTTCGGACTGATCTTGCCCCTCCTAAGTCCAAACAAAGCGCGCAGTTTGCCCTCGATCTGATATTTCTTTCTTTCGCCCTCTATATAGTCCGTCATTGCGGACACAGTTCTTATCTTTATCGAGTAGGCGACCTTCGTCACGTAGGCAGGGGTTATGCGCTCCTCCTTCGTTTCCCTGAGTTTTTCGGCAAGATGTGAAAACAGGAACAGTATCGCCTCGGGGTCCATCTCGAGTTCTCTGCGCATGGCGACGATACGGGAAACGTCAGCTTTGTTGAAAGACAGCACGCCGCAGATGTTCTGACATTCCTCGATAAGCCCGGCAAGTTCACCGTCGTTATCGTACGCGGCAGCAATCTCCTCGCCGTCAAGCACCTTCAGCTGAGTCCCCTCCCTGACAAGCCCTGCGGAAATGAGCCGTTCGAGAGCCAGCACGGCAAAGTCCCTGTCGCATCCGAGATTGGCGGCGAGCGCCGAAGGCGTGGGATCCTCGCAAAGCTCAGGATCAGAGCAAAGAAGTATCAGAAGTCTCAGGGCGTCGGGATCGTCAAGGCCGACCGCCAAAGCGGGTATCGCGACCGCCCTGTCTCCGTATACCGGTTTAAGTTTCATTTATCTGCTTTCCTTTTCGTTACATGTCATCTGAAATATCAGATCCGTCATTGCGTCGACCGGATCGACACGCACCACCGGGCATCCGATGTCCCCGAGATCCGACCGGGTGTAATCAAGGATCCCGCGGATCCCCATCCCGACGGCGCGCGAAACGATCTCAGGCATTTTCCCTGGATCGGCGCAATCACGGATAATAAGTATCTCCGGCTTAAGCGCACGGATCTTTTCGGCTATGTCTCCGGCATCGCATCGCCCGGCGTCCATGACACCGAGGATCTCAAACTGCGAATAAACCGGCCCGTCCGATTTTTCTTTATCGGAGAAAACGACGGCGGTCCTCACTCGCCCCATTCCGAGGGTTTTCCCGATCGCCCTGAAAAGCGCAGCCGCGTCGATGCCGTATCCGCTCCTCGAACAGCCGGAGAACTGTTCGAGGTCCTTTCTGACGGTCGACGGGGAAACGCCGAGCCGCGAGGCGATCTCAATGCTGCTCGTCCTTCTGACGTTTTGCCACAAAAGAGAGCGCATGAGCCGGTAATATTCCGGAAGCCGGCCGGCTCCTTCCGCTTTTTTCAAGAGTTTTCCTTAAGCATGGCGGTGAGCTTTTCCACAAAACCGCGGCAGGTCTCTCCGCCTTCTCTTCCGGTGAACACGACCTTTTCGCGCCCGGCCGTCAGCCGGTCCAGCGCCGAGGCGAGTCGGTCGGCCTCTGCCTGCCTTCCGATATGTGAGAGGAGCATGACCGTCGCTCTGAGCATTGAGCGCGGATCGGCGTAGCAGGCTCTTCCCTCCTCGACCATGCGGGGCGCCGAGCCGTGAATCGCCTCGAACATCGCGTATTTCTTTCCTATGTTCGCCGAGCCGGCCGTACCTACGCCGCCCTGGAATTCCGCCGCCTCGTCGGTTATTATATCTCCGTAGAGATTAGGCAGTATGAACACCCTGAAATCGCGTCTGCGCTTTTCATCGACGAGCTTCGCCGTCATTATGTCGATGAACCAGTTGTCGGTCTTTATTTCAGGATAATCCTTTGCGATTTCCTCGCAAATCCTGAGGAACTTGCCGTCCGTGGTTTTAATGATGTTGGCTTTCGTAACAATCGAAACGCGGTCCTTGCCGTTTTTACGGGCGAACTCGTATGCTAGCTTCGCTATACGGCGGGTCCCTTCGGTCGTGGTGACGCAGAAATCAATAGCCAGATCGTCGGTCACGTTCACTCCGTTTGAGCCGACGGCGTAGCTTCCTTCGGTGTTTTCACGGAAGAAAGTCCAGTCTATCCCCTGTTCCGGGACGCTGACGGGCCTGACGTTTGCAAAAAGGTCGAGACGCTTTCTCATCGCGACGTTTGCCGACTCTATATTCGGCCACGGGTCGCCCGCCCTCGGGGTCGTCGTCGGGCCTTTAAGGATAACGTGACATTTCAGGATCTCGTCCATAACGTCGTCGGGTATCGCCTTCATGTGGGCGACGCGGTTCTCGATGGTGAGACCCTCTATATCCCTTATCTCGATCTTTCCCGAGGAAATGTCGTCGGAGAGGAGGTATTCGAGCGCCTTTTTCGCGGCTCCGGTGATGACCGGACCGATACCGTCGCCCCCGCATACTCCTATTATCAGCTTGTCAAGCTTGCCGTAATCTACAAAATCTCCCGCGGCGTTTATGCGCTCCACCCTTTCGAGCTGAGAGCGAAGAAGCTTTTCGTAAGCCGCGGAAGCGGCCTTTATTTCGTTTTCGTAATTCCCTGTTGTCATGATGTGCCTCTGATGATACCGCGTCTCTCCGCGGTTTTTGTTTTTGAATCTTTTATCTGTCGCCCATTCTCGGGTCGGCGTTGAGCGACGGGCTCGCCGTGTTCCCCGCTAGAAACTCGTAATATCCCTGAGCCCCTATCATCGCGGCGTTGTCTCCGCAAAGGGACTTTTCGGGCATATATACCCTCAGCCGTTTTTTTTCGGCAAAGTCTCCGACGCCGCTTCTCAGATGGCTGTTTGCCGAGACTCCGCCCGCGAGAACAATACCGTTCCCGACCAAGCCTTTTTCGTACGCCAGAGCGAGCTTTTTTACAAACGAACTCACGACCGCGCGCGTAAGGGATGCCGCTATATCGTTCACGGGCACGGGCGCGCCGCTCTGCCCGTATTTATGGATCAGATTTATGACGTTCGTCTTGATCCCGCTGAAAGAAAAATCCAGATTGTCACCGGGTATCGCGGCGGACGGGAAATCAAACGCCTTGGGATCCCCGAGCGATGCCGCGCGGTCGAGCATCGCCCCGCCGGGATACGGCATACCCATGACCCTCGCAGTTTTGTCAAAGCACTCCCCCGCCGCGTCGTCGCGCGTACGGCCGACCGTTTCAAAATCAGTATACGACCTGACCCTTATCAGCGAGGTGTGCCCTCCCGAAACGACGAGCGCGAGAAACGGCGGCTCCGGCGGATCGGGGAGATAATAATTCGCGGCGACGTGCCCCCTGATATGGTTTACCGGTATCAGCGGCCTGCCGCATGACGCGGCCAGTCCCTTTGCAAAGCTCACGCCGACGAGCAGAGCTCCTACGAGCCCGGGGCCCGCCGTCACGGCTATCGCGTCAATGCCCTCGAGCTGACATCCCGAGGCGGACAGCGCTTCTCTCGCCACGCCGGAGATCGCCTCCGTATGCGCCCTGCTCGCGATCTCGGGGACGACGCCCCCGTACGCCGCGTGTATGTCTATCTGGGACGCGACGATATTTGACAGTATTGTATTCTTTCCCTTCTCGTGCAGAGTGACGGACGCCGACGTTTCGTCGCACGAGCTTTCAAACGAGAGTATCTTCATTTTCACCGAGATCAAGCGCCATCCGGACGGCGTTCTCCGTCGGGGCGCGGTAATAATTTCTGACGGTTCCGGCCTCGCAAAATCCGTGAGCCGAATAAAGGGCCCGCGCGGCGGCATTGCTCTCGCGCACCTCGAGCCAGACCTTTACGATTTTTTTCTTATGGAGCAGTTCGATGATCCCGCCGAGCATAACGTCCGCGATGTGACGCCTTCTGAATGGCTCAGCAACGCAAATCGAGCCGATATCGGCGGAATCGCCGACGTAAAGCGCACAGGCGTATCCCGAGATCCCGCCGTCGTTTCTGGCGACGGCGACGATCCTGCCATAGCCGTCGCGGCAGCCGTTCAGCACGTCCTCAACACCGCATTCTTCGCAAAGCGCGGTGATCTCGCCGTCGGAAAATCCGGTCTCCGGCTCGAAAAAATCAATAACCGAGCCGTCCGACGAGACTGTCATCATCCTCTATCCAGTCCGAAACGTTGATGATCCTGTATTCCTCCGGCGTATCTCTGACGATAAGAGTAGAGATGCCCGCGTTTATCACCGTGCGCTTGCACATCGCGCAGCTCGACGTCCCGGGAACAAGCTCCCCGGTCTTGCCGTCGATACATGCCATATACATGGTCGAGCCGATCATCTCGTCTCTCGACGCCGCGATGATTGCGTTAGCCTCGGCATGGATGGAGCGGCAGAGCTCGTAACGCTCGCCGCGGGGTATTTTCAGTTCGTCTCGAAGACAGTAATTGAGATCGCAGCAGTTTTTTCTGCCGCGCGGAGCCCCGTTGTAGCCTGTGGACACGATGCTGTCGTCCTTGACGATTATCGCTCCGAAATGCTTTCTCAGGCAGGTGCTTCTTTTTGACACCGCCTCGGCAATATCGAGATAGTAATTTATTTTTGATTTTCTTTCCATAGTCTTTCCCTCTTACATATTATTATACCAACAAATCCGTCTGTTTTCAAGGTAGCGCCGGCTTTACGGAGTGAAATTTTGCCCGGCACGGCAAAAATATCGCAACGCCGACAAAAAAGGTTGACAAAACACCCCGTAAATGGTAAAATATTATCAGAATCGGCGTAAGAGCGCCGGGCTTCGCCGCGTCAGGCGGCAAGCGAAAAACTGAAAGGAAACAAACCGATGAAATTCTGTTCAAATTGCGGAAACCGGCTTGAAGACGACGCCCTGTTCTGTTCAAACTGCGGCGCAAACTTCGCTTCCAAGGCGGCCGAAGAAGTGAAAGAGGCAGCGACGGAGGCAGCCGCCGAGATCAATGAGACCGTCGTCGAAAAGGCAGAGGAGGTCAAGGAAGCCGCCGTCAAAGCCGAGGAGAAAATCGAGCCCGCCGTCAAGCCGGCGCAGCCCGCTTCTCAGAGTCAGCCGATCATACCCCCTCCGGTAATAGCCAACGAAGCGCCGGCAGAGGTCGTCGAAGACGAAAAAGCCAAGGCAAAGGCAACCAAGCCCCTTTCGCTCGGCATATTCATTCTCTTTGACATTCTTCTTTGCATCCCCGTCATCAATTTCATTATGACGCTTGTGCTCTCTTTTGCTCCCAAAAACAAAAATGTCCGCCATTTCTGGCAAGCCAAGCTCGTATGGCTCATAATCGCCGTCGTTCTTCTTCTTGTATCCGGAATATTCGCGTTGATTTTCCAGGAACAGATTTCCGTGTTCATAAAGAACGCATACGACGCAATTGTCGCCTCAGGAATAATTCCGAGCTGATTTACTGAACATTAAAAAAACAGGCAGCCGCACGGCTGCCTGCTTTTTATTGATCGGTCAGGATGAGACGCAGGTCGCGCTCCGCCGAGACGGACGCGCGGCATCCGTTGGGAAGAATGAAGGAATCGCCTTTTCTGATCTTTCTTCCCGATATTCTGCCCTCGCCGTCGACACAGATAATCGACAGGAAACTGCCGTCGGCTCCGAGCCGTGCAGTCCCGCGGGCGAGAACGGTCATATCCCTCACTCTGAAATACTCACAGTCGGCGATGAGCTTCTCACTCTCTTCGACGGGGCCGCGATCGAGCGAAAATCTCGCCGCATCGGCTTCGGACGGCGAAATATCCTTTATGGTCCCGATCGCCGCCTCGAGATGAAGTTCCCTCGGCTTACCGTCACGCCCGACTCTGCCGAAATCGTACACTCTGTACGTCACGTTCGAGTTCTGCTGTATCTCGGCAAGAGTTATCCCGCCGCCGATCGCATGAACGAGCCCGCGCGGGATAAAGAAAACGTCGCCTTTTTTTACCGGGACGAACCTGAGCAGGTCGGTGACCGTCCCGTCCATAGATTTTTTAACAAATTCTTCTCTGTCATACCCGTTCGAAAGTCCGGAGATCAGCTTTGCACCCGGTTCGCAGTCGAGAACGTACCACATCTCGGTCTTTGACGGATGTACCTGGACAGACAGAGTGTCGGCGGCGTCGATGAGTTTGAACGCCACACCGAGTCCGCGGAACATACCGTCGAAAACCTCGCTGAGCGGCGTCCCGTCAAGAGAGCCGCCCTCGACGGTCGATTCCCCCTCCGGGCTCATACACAGCATCCATGCCTCGGCGATCCTGCCTCCCGGCAGGCTCATGCCGTATTCATTAAGCAGTCTGTTCCCGCCCCAGATGATGTCCTTAAGCACCGGTCGGAGCTTGATAAGTCTCTTTTTTTCAGACATTTTTTGCCACCTCAGCCAGAGTTATGCCGTCAAGATATCCGGTTATAACGTCCTGAAGTCCTTTCCATACGGGGAGCGTCCGGCATTTTCCGGCTCTCGGACATACCGGCGCTCCGCATTCAAGACACGCGACGGGGGCGAGATCCCCCTCTGTCAGTCTCATGACCTGACCGACAGTCACGGTATGAGGATCGGCAAGCAGGCGGTAGCCGCCGCCCTTACCCTGCGCTCCCTCTATAAATCCCGCGTGAACGAGCGCCGGAAGTATCCTCTCGAGATATTTAAGAGATATATTCTGCCTTGCGGCGACTTCTTTCATCGCGATATACGACCTGTCTCCGCCGTTTTCCGTCAGATCGACGAGCACTCTCAGGGCATATCTGCCCCGCGTTGAAATCATCATATCGGGCCTCCCGTCATTGTTCCTCAATTATACCACCGGACAGGTATGAAAATCAAGAGAGATCCCTCCGGTTTTTTCCCGGAGGGATCTCTGAATCTTTTTGCGGTGAAAATCATCCGGCCTTTTTCGCTTCTTTTTTCCCGGCAGCCCTGCGTGATATCGCCTCGCCGACAATAATCGTCAGCGCTCCGAAAAAGACGCCAATGAGGATCCCCGCGAGGACGTCCGTCGGGAAATGGACGAAGAGATAAAGCCGTGAAAACGCGATAAGCGCGGCGAGAACGATCGCCGGTATCCCTATCCGTCTGTCGGCTCGGCAAATAACGGCCGAGGCCGCAAAGGACGAAACCGAGTGTCCCGAAGGGAAGGAAAACCCCGACGGCGCGTGTATCAGAAGTGCAACGGTATCGTCGAGACTGAACGGCCGCGGGCGGGCAACCACCCCTTTGAGGATTATCTCCCCCGTGAGATAGCCGAGCGCCATGGCGCAGACTATCATAACGCCGTATTTGCGGTATTTTTTTGTAATGAGCAGGATTATCGCCGCGACAAACCATATAGTCCCCGCCTCTCCGAGGTAGGTGATATAAGGCATAACTGCGTCGAGGAACGCGCACCTCAGGTGATCCTGAATAAAATACAGAATGCTGAAATCAAAGGACATATCAAACGTTGAACCTGAATACGACGACGTCGCCGTCCTTCATGACGTAGTCCTTTCCTTCGGAACGGACAAGTCCCCTTTCTTTCGCCGCCTTTTCGCTTCCGCACGAAACGAGGTCGTCGAACGAAACCACCTCGGCGCGGATGAAGCCCCTTTCAAAATCGGAGTGTATCTTTCCCGCCGCCTGCGGCGCCTTAGTCCCGTTCTTTATCGTCCAGGCGCGGACCTCCTTGGGCCCCGCCGTGAGGAAACTTATTAGCCCGAGGAGCTCGTATCCGGCCTTGATGAGCCGGTCGAGCCCGCTTTCGTTCAGGCCGAGATCCTCGAGGAAAAGCTTTTTGTCCTCCGGCTCGAGCTCGGCTATCTCTGCCTCCACTCCGGCGCAGACCGGTATCACGGCCGAGCCCTCGTCCTCTGCGAGCTTTTTCAGTGCCGTGTAGTACTCCGACTGTTCGTATCCGTCGGGGAGCTCGTCCTCACCTATATTTGCAACGTATATGACAGGTTTTCCCGAAAGGAGCGGCAGGTCGCTCACGAGCGCGGCTTCGTCGTCGGTCAGTCCGAGCGTGCGCGCCGGCTTCCCGAGATCGAGCCATTCCCTGATCCGGTTGAGCAGATCGAGCTGAGCCGATAAGGTCTTGTCGCCCTTCATAAGCTTTGACGTGCGCTCTATCCTGCGGTCCACCAGTTCGATATCCGAGAGGATCAGCTCCATGTTTATTATATCGACGTCGCGTATCGGATCGACCGAATCGTTCACGTTTATAATATCCGAATTTTCGAAGCATCTGACAACGTGAACGACAGCGTCTACCTCTCTTATGTGAGAGAGAAACTTGTTCCCGAGGCCCTCACCGCGCGAGGCGCCCTTGACGAGTCCGGCGATATCGACGAATTCAATAACGGCGGGGGTGTATTTCTCGGGAGAATACATCTCGGCGAGCACGTCCAGCCGCCTGTCGGGCACGCTCACCACGCCGACGTTTGGTTCGATTGTGCAGAACGGATAGTTCGCGACCTCGGCGCCGGCCGAGGTTATTGCGTTGAAAAGGGTGCTTTTGCCTACGTTTGGCAGTCCTACTATTCCGAGTTTCATGTTATTCCACCTCTGCGTCGCGTTTAGGATCGAAGCTCTCGTCGCCGTACGTGTCGATTATAACGGTATAAAGGGTGGCAAACGCCTCGTCCTCTAGCGCTTTATGGTCGTATTTTTCTTCTTCGGCAAGGACCTTTCCGATCTCCGGCCTCGTCTTCGGATGGCGTGGAGTGAAAACGGTACAGCAGTCCTCGAACGGGAGTATCGAGGTCTCGAACGTTCCGATACGCCTCGCAATCGAAATGATCTCTTCCTTGTCCATGCCGATACACGGACGGAAGACCGGGCAGGATACGGCTCCGTCGGTCACCGCGAGCGCCGCCATTGTCTGTGACGCGACCTGACCGACGCTTTCTCCCGTGATAAGCGCCCTGCAGTATTCCTTTTCCATCACACGCTCGGCGAGTCTCATCATCGACCGGCGCAGGAGAAGCGTGAAATAATCCTCGTCACAGAAACGCATAAGCGTCTCCTGGAGTTTTGTGAGCGATATGATATGAAGTTTGATCTTTCCGGAGTATTTCGCAACCAGCCGGGCAAGCTCAACGACCTTGTCGCGTGCGTCCTCCGAGGTGTATGGAAAGCTTTCAAAGTGGACGGCCTCGACCGTGACACCGCGTTTTGCCATCATAAAACCCGCGACGGGGCTGTCGATACCTCCCGAAAGGAGAAGCATGGCGCGCCCGTTAGAAGCTGTCGGCATCCCGCCCGCGCCGGGGATCGAGCCGGCGTGAAGATAGGCGTGCTCTTCCCTGATCTCGGTCATGACGACGACGTCGGGGTGTTTTATGTCCACCTTCAGCCCGGGAAGCTTTTCGAGTATAGCTCCGCCGACCAGGGCCGAGATCTCGGGAGACGTCAGCGGAAAGCGTTTGTCGGACCGCCTCGCGTCGCACTTGAATGTGGCGCGTCCCGCCAGCTTTTCGGGCAGATATTCGGACGCAGTACGGAGGATATCCCCGACGTTTTTCTCCGCGACGGCAGCGCGGGCTATCGACGTGAAGCCGAAAACGGTTTTGCAGATATCAAGCGCGTCGTCGATACTGTCGTTTTCGGTCTCCGGCTCAACGTACGCCGTACTCTGGGCAGACGAAACGCGGTACCTGCCCACCGTTCCGAGCCGTTTTTCAAGTTCTTTCAGCATAAGGCGTTCAAAGTCCCGTTTGTTGAGCCCTTTCAGGACTATTTCGCCGTATTTAAGGAGAAGGATCTCTTTCATTTCATGTTTTCCTTGTGGTTTCGCAATGTTCGCATATCCCAGCAAGCGGGCATCCGGAGCATTCGGGCGAACGCGCGTGACATACGTCGCGCCCGAACTGAACGAGCCGGTGGCACAGATCAGACTGTTCCGGGGGATCGATCGCAGCCGACAGCACCTTTTCGGTGAGGACCGGATTCTTTTTATCCTCGGGATAAAAACCCAACCGGCCGCATATCCTTATACAGTGGGTGTCCGCTACAATCCCGGGAACGCCGTAAACGTCGCCGAGAACGAGATTCGCGATCTTTCTGCCGATCCCGGGCAGCGACAGCAGCCCGTCAATATCCGAAGGGACCGTCCCCCCGTATCTTTCGCATATTATCCGCGACGCGCCGATAACGTCCGCAGCCTTTACGCGGTAAAGTCCGCAGCTGAATATCAGTTTACCGACGTCGGCGGGATCGGCCTGCGCCATATCGGCGGCAGTCGGATATTTTTCGAAAAGGCCGACCGAGACCTCGTTGACTCTCGCGTCGGTGCACTGAGCCGATAACCGCGCCATGACGAGCAGCCGCCAGGGATCGCCGCCGTGCTCCAGCGCGCATTTCGGCTCCGGATATTTTTCTTTGAGCAGTCTTACAAGTTCCCTGCCTTTTTTTTGCAAATCCGCCATGACTTTTCGCACCGCCGGGTATTCACAATTCCGTGAAAATAGTTTATAATATTATACACCATTTCCGCCGGCTTTTCAACGGCGAGAAGGACCGACAAGCCATGAAAAAATCAGGAAAGCCTGAGCTGCTCGCGCCGGCGGGCTCGGAAAGCGCGCTCGTCGCGGCCGTTAAAAGCGGCGCCGACGCGGTATATTTCGGCGGTACGATGTTCAACGCGAGGATGAACGCCGTCAATTTTGACAGAGACGGCATTTCCCGCGCAGTATATTTCTGCCGCGAGCACGGGGTCAAAACGTACGTCACTCTGAATACGGGAATATACGACAGAGAGCTTCAGTCGGCGCTCGATTACGTGTTTTTTCTGTATGAATCGGGTGTTGACGCGCTTATTACCGCCGACCTCGGTCTGTCGTCGCTTATAAAAAAATATCTTCCCGATTTCAGGCTTCACGCGAGCACCCAGGCGGGCGTGCACAACGCCGCGGGAGCGGACGAGATGTCGCGGCTCGGCTTTGAGCGGGTAGTGCTCGCTCGTGAGCTGACTAAGGAAAACATTGCCCGGGTGACCGAAAAATGCCTGCCCGAGACGGAGATCTTCATTCACGGAGCGATTTGCGTATCCTACTCCGGTCAGTGCCTCATGAGCGCAATGCTCGGCGGGCGTTCCGGAAACCGCGGAGAATGCGCCCAGCCCTGCCGCATGCAGTACAGCGGCTCTTATCCGCTAAGTCTCAAAGACATGTCGCTCGCGGACCATATGCCGGAGATCCTCGGTCTCGGCGTCGCCTCGCTCAAGATTGAGGGCAGAATGAAAAGCGACGTTTACGTCGGCGGGGTGACCGGTATATATCGCCGGCTCATCGATGAGGAACGAGCCGCAAGCGCAAAGGAAAACGAAAGGCTCGCCGAACTGTTTTCCCGCGGCGGCTTTACCGACGGATATTTTACCGGAAAAATCGGCCGCGATATGCTTGGAACACGCTCCGAGGCCGACAAAAAAATGAGCCGCGAAGCCGGCAAATCCGGAGGAGCGCTTCCGCCCGCCGCAAACGCGGACGTATACCTCAGAAAAGCTCCTCCCGCAGTAAAGCTCCCCCGGCCCGGGCGTATGGAAAAAACGGAACCGTATTTCACGGCGAGATTCGAAAAACCGTCGCAGATACCCGAAAAACACCCGTTCAGACACGTTTTCCTTCCCCCGGACGTTTATTCGCCGAAGGCCGACGGCGTTGTGTTTCCTCCCGTGATACACGAAAGCGAACGCGAAGCCGTCCGTGAGGCGATATCCCGAGCCGTTAAAAACGGCGCGAAACACGCGCTCGTCGGGAACGTCTCGCAATTCCGGACAGCCGAAGAATTCGGGCTTATTCCTCACGCAGATTTCCGCCTGAACGTTTTCAACAGCGAAACCGCACTTCTGCTCTCCGGGTACGGCGCCGAGAGCGTTATCTGCTCGGCGGAGCTCACTCTTCCGCAAATACGGGATCTCGATTGCGGCGGCTCTCACAAGGGCGCCGTGATTTACGGCAGACTGCCTCTCATGCTGCTCGAAAAGAGAGTAAACGCGCCCGGAAAGGGCGGCGCGAGGGCTCTCAGGGACACGCGCGGCGCGGTATTTCCCATTATCGAATCGGGAAAGCGCGACGTTCTGCTCAACTCCGTCCCTTTGTATATGGCCGACCAGCTCGACCGGGCAGACGCCTCCGGAATAACCGACAGACACATGATATTCTCGACCGAGACCCCGGGCGAGGTCCTGCGCGTAATTTACGCATACGAGCACGGGACGATACCGAAAGAACCGATAAGACGGATAAAAAGCTGAGGTGAACCGAATGGAACTGAAAATAAAAAAGCTCCGTGACGGAGCGAAACTTCCGTATTACGCAACGGACGGCGCGGCCGCCGGCGATCTCTACGCGCTGCTCGACGGCCCCGTCACACTGAGCCCCGGGGAGCGGAAACTCATCCCTACGGGGATATCGATCGCACTCCCGGACAAGAACTGCGTCGCCGTTATATGCGCGCGCTCTGGAATGGCGTACAAGAGAGGCATCGCCCTGGCAAACGGGATCGGAGTCATAGACTCTGACTATCGCGGAGAGATCATGGTCGCCGTCATAAACAACGACGAAAACGAGCAGACGATAGAAAACGGAGAACGGATAGGTCAGATGATGATCCTTCCCGTCATACGGCCGGAAATCACTGAGGTTTCCGAGCTCGGCGACACGGAGCGCGGAACCGGCGGCTTCGGCTCTACAGGAATAAAATAAATCAAATCGCGTTCCGATACCGGAACGCGATTATAATTTTATAAGAGCGCCCCCGCCTCTTTGTCGCAGATGACGGTGACCTTTTCCGACACCAGCCGGAGGAGCGACGCCGGAGTTCTCGGGGTGACCTCGCCGAGGACGGTTTTTCTTATCGCCTCGGCTTTGTTTTTGCCGCTCGCGAGGAGAAGTACGCGTTTTGCCGAAAGGATGGCCCCGCATCCCATAGAGTAAGCGTATTTCGGCACTTCGTCCTCAGACTCGAAGAACCTCGAATTGGCTTTTATCGTGCTTTCGGTCAGAGCGACGCGGCGGGTCCCGAGCGAGATCGTATCCGACGGCTCGTTGAAACCTATATGACCGTTTATTCCTATACCGAGAAGCTGAAGATCTATACCGCCGAGATTTTCGATAAGAGCGTCGTAACGCTTTGTCTCTGCCTCGTAGTCAGAGTCCGTCCCGTCGGGGATAAATGTGTTTTCGCGTTTTATATCAACGTGATCGAACAGGCGGCTGCGCATAAAATACGCGTAGCTCTGAGGGTGATTGGGAGCAAGTCCGCAATACTCGTCGAGATTGACCGATTTCGCCTCGGCAAACGAGATTTTCCCATTCGCATAGTCTGAGATAAGTTCTCTGTAAAGCCCCTCGGGCGTCGAACCGGTCGCGAGCCCCAGCACGGAATCCGGTTTCAGAATAAGCTGAGCGGAAATAATGTCAGCCGCCTTGCGGCTCATTTCCGCATAATTTTCGCAAACAACAACTTTCATTTAACAACTACGCCTCCCACGTAAACCTCTTTCAGTTTCATATCCGTCGAGAGTCTGAGAAAATCCGCGCGGCAGCCCGGCTCAATGCGCCCGACGTCGGGCAGACAGTGCAGCGAGGCGGGATTGAACGTCGCGCATTCCACGGTCTTTTCGAGCGAAAGCCCGCTGAATTTCGTGAAATTGATAAGTCCTGTGAAGAGATCGAGCGTACTGCCCGAAATATTGCCCTCCTCGGTGTACGCCTTGCCGTCCTTGACCGTGACGGGCTTCCCGGCTATGCTGTAAACTCCGTCGGGACAGCCGGCGCCCTCCATCGAGTCGGTGATGAGGACTATCTCGCCGAGCGGCTTTGCGCGGCTCACGAGGCGCACGGTCTCGGGTGCGAGATGGAACCCGTCGCAGATCATCTCAACGTACGCGCCGCTCAGAATTCCGGCCATTATCGCGCCGCCCGCTCTGTGATGTATCTGGGGCATGGCGTTGAAAAGGTGAGTGAACGACGTCACGCCGCGCCTGACGGCGTCCATCGCCTCGTCAAAGGTCGCGTCGGTGTGAGCCAGCGACGCCGACATGCCGTTATCAAGGACCGCCCGGAGGAAGCTCCCGTCGCGATCGAGCTCGTAAGCCGCCGAGACGTGAACGTGTATTTCGCCCGCCGCCTCCCTGAAAAGCGGTATTTCGCTCGGATCAAGCGGCTTGAGAAGAGATTCGAGATGCGCTCCCTTGCGCTTAGGATTCATATATCTCCCTTCGACGTGAACGGCATGGAATCCGGCTTCGCGTATCCGGCCGACGGCCGAGACCATGTTTTCGAGCGTATCCGAGGCGAGCGCGGGAACGACAGTCGTGACGCCCTTTTCGGCGTATTTCTTTTTCAAAAAGCGCAGATCGTCAACGGAAGCAGAGATAAAATCGAATCCGTTTCTCCCGTGGGTATGAGTGTCGATAAGACCGGGGATAACGTAATCCCCGCCGAAATCGACGGCGTCGCCGACGGCGGGCTCTCTTACTATCCTGCCGTCCTCGACATTCAGTTCGCCGTCACGGAATATTTTGAGCGACCTGTCGTATATTTTCGCATTGAATATTTTCATAATAACGTCCTTTCAGTCAGCAAGGTATCGACGCCGCGCCTATGATACCGGCATCGTTTCCGAGCTGAGCCGCAACGATGCGCGTCCTTTCTATGGACACGTCCTGATAAACCATCGAATAAACTCTGTCGCGGAGCGGAGCAATCAGCCCCTCCCCCTCCTTTGAGATGCCGCCGCCTATGCAGACGACCTCCGGCTGGAACATCTGGATGACCGATGCCACCCCAGCGGCGAGATTTTCGACGTACTCCCCGATAATTTCCTTTGCCACGGGATCGCCCAGGCGCGCGGCGTCGAACGCCGTTTTCCCGCTGACCCCGTTTTTCTCCGAAAGCTCGCGGAGCCTGCTTTCGGGATGAAGAATGACTTTCTCTTTTGTTTCGGCGATGAGCGCCGTGGCGGAACAGTATGCCTCGAGGCATCCCCGGCACCCGCACGCGCACAGCCGACCGCCGCTTTTGATAATTATGTGTCC
Source organism: Clostridia bacterium (assembly GCA_017552165.1). Next base: position 19,570 of record JAFZCF010000023.1, on the reverse strand, counting down.
GATCTCGCCCGCCGCGCCGTTGTGACCCTCAACAATCTTTCCGTCGAGGACGATCCCGCCCCCGACCCCGGTACCGAGAGTCACGGCTATTATCGAACTGCATCCGACGCCGCATCCCGCGACGAGCTCGCCGTAGGCGGCGGCGTTCGCGTCGTTTGCGAGCGACACGCCTATATCTCCTCCGATAAGATCCGAGATCATATCGCGCAGCGGCACCTCGGAAAAGCCGAGGTTTTCGGCGTTATGCACGATCCCGCCGCTGACAGATCCGGGAGAACCGACGCCGACCGTCCCGACGTCAGAAAGCGAAATCCCCGCCTCTTCGCAAATGACTCCGCAAAGGTCGGCAATGTCGCGGCATATTTCGGAAGCCGGGCGCGGCAAAGCGGTCGGGATGCTTTTTTTGAGAACGATCTCCGGTTTTTCTCCGGTTAATTCTACAAGTCCGGCCTTGATATTTGTGCCTCCGAGGTCGACCCCGATCGCGAATCTTTTTTTCATGTCTGCCCTCCGTGAAACCGTCTTCAAAAGCGGGCGGCTCTCCGTCTGTCGGCGGAGAGCCGTCGTTTTTTCAGGCAATGTCCCAGAAACGCTTAACGTTTGCGAGACTTGCGGGAATCCCCGCCATGGCGTCCTCGACGCCCTCGTATTCGATAGAAATACAACCTTCGTACCCGGCGTTTTTGAGAATCCTTACGCACTGAGAGATTCCGGCGTCACCGTGCCCAACTATCGTGCCGCGGTTGTAATTTCCGCCGGCAGTGCAGTACCAGTTGTCCCCCGGGAATATCTCCGTTCCCTTTTTGAACAGGCAGTCCTTACAGTGGACGTGATACGCGTACGGAGCAAGTTTGGCTACCGCCTTGTAAGGAACGTAATCAATATCCATGAAATTGCCGATGTCGACGAGCAAACCGAAGTTCGGATGGTCGACCGCGTCGACGAGCGAGGCGACCCTGTCGGGATCCTGGGAGAACACGCCGTGATTTTCTGTCAGAGTCATGACACCGACGTTCTCGGCGTATTCCGTGATCCTGCGGCACCCTTCTGCAAGACGCGGAAGGTTGTAAGAATATCCGAGACCGCGCTTTCTTCCTCTCGGAAGGTGACCGGCGTCGTGCCTCATCATGCGGCTGCCGAGCAGAGCGGCTTTGTCGACGTTGCGGCAGATGCGTTCGACCTCGCGGTCGAGATCGCCGTCCGAACCGTTTATCAGATCTCCGTCACAGCAGAGGTTGACGACGTCGAGCCCGGCGCTCCTCGCCGCGTCACCTATGCGGCGAAGCTCTTTTTCGTCCGACTCGAAGAGCCACGGGCCGTCAGTGAACTCGATGGCCTCAAAACCCCACTCGGCCGTTTTTGAGATCATGTCGTAAATGCTCATGACGCCGTTGTAGCGCCAGAGACTGTATGTGCTGAGACAGGTCTTCACCACTTTATCTCCACGGACTTGCCGGTCCTTGCCGACTCGTAAACGGCGTCGATTATCTTCATAACTGCAATTCCGTCGTCCGGCGTCGCGCGCGGAGGAGCGATGCCCTCTACGGCGTCGACAAATCCCTTGATCTCGGCTTCGAAGAGGCCGTTTTCATCGAGGAAAATGCGCGTTTCGGGCTGAATATTGACAAATCTGTCGCCGTACTGTGTGAATATCTCGACTTCGGGATCGACCGTAGCGCCGGCCTTGGTTCCGAATATCTGGACGTTCGTCGTGTCGTGCTGAATGTTAAGATTGAAGCTTGTTTCAAGCTGAACGGTCAGCCCGTTGTCGAACTTGATGAGCGCCGTCGCGAAGTCCTCTACGTTGTATTCGTCGCCGGGATTGTGCTCCACGTTCCAGATGATTATGCTGTCCGACGCGCGGTCAGGACCGAGATTGTCGTAGATTGATCCGTAAGCGGATACCGGTTTCGGAAGTCCCGAAAGATATCTGACAAGGTCAAGAACGTGAACGCTGAGGTCGACGAGCGGTCCGCCGCCGGAGCGCTTCTTGTCTCCGAACCAGCCGCCGGGGCATCCGCTGCGGCGCAGATATGTCGCCTTTGCGTAATAAATATCGCCGAAATATCCCTGATCAACGTATTTCTTGAGGGCAGCGGCGTCGTTTCCGAAACGACGGCAGAAACCGATGACGAGCAGCTTGCCGGTTTCCTCGGCGACCGCTTTCATTTCCTCGGCTTCCTTCGCGTTCATCGCCATGGGCTTTTCGCATATTACGTTAGCGCCAGAGCGGAGAGCGGCAATGGTCGCGCCTTTGTGAGCCACATTCCACGTGCATACGCTCACGCAGTCGAGGTGCTCCTTCTCGCACATTTCGTTATAATCCGTATATCTGTGCGGAATGCCGTGATAATCGCAGTATTTCTGCAGTTTCGGTTCATTTATGTCGCAGGCAGCGACGACTTCTACCCTGTCGGGAAGGGCCTTGTAGCCCGCCATATGTACCTGGCTGATGCTCCCGGTACCGATAATGCCTACTCTGAGTTTTCTGTTTTCCATATTGTCTCCTTTGGCTGACGCCGTATTTTTTTCGCCGCGTCGGGATTATTTTATCACGGAGCGGCATAGTTGTCAAGTTAAATATACACTTATTTTTCGCGGGTTACGGAAGCGCAACCCGCGGTTGACGTTTGACGTTATCAAGCGTTTTCCAGAAGGTCAAAAAGCTGTGATCTGAGCTCGTTCAGGAGCGTTGTGCTCCCTTTCCGGTACCTTACGAACTTGTTGATATCGGTGGCGAGCTGCTCGGCGTATTCGAGCGCCTTGTCACGCCCGAACTTTGCCTCGACCATTTTGAGAAGCTGAAAATCCTCCACTCCGTCTCTCATGGCTTCAAATCCGAGCGTGCTGACCGGCTCCTTCGTTATCGGGTGCCAGTATATCATTACGCCTTCATCAGTTCCCTCGCCGAACGATTCGGTCTTTCTGTACCCTTTCGTCATATAATCATCCGCCCAGACGTCGGCCGATCTGTTCCAGTAGGTCGCCCGCCAGTAAAGGAAGCCGTCGATGTTCTGCTGATACTGCATCCAGAACAAAAGGCGCTTGTCCGTTCCAGGAGTACAGGGAAGACGGTTTATCGTGTCGGCGGTCGAGCCCGAACATACGTACCAGAAAAGGGTGTCTCCGCGCTCTGCCTTCTGTCTAAGCATGGACTCTTTGATGCTTCCGGTAAACAGCTCGACCTTCGGGCAGTATGCAGTAGTGGCGGCCGACATCCGGTCTATGATGTTCTTTTTCCCGTCGGCGGAAGGAAGATCAACAAGTATTGCGTCCAGGAGATTCGTCGTCGGGAAAACGCATCCCTCGAAATGGGATCTTTTCGCCTCGGCAAATATCTGCTTGAGCTGCCCGTCCTCGTGCGGCTCGTCAAAATAACTGAAATATATCTTGTCGAGCCAGCCGTGTTCCTTCGCGACCTCGTACTTTTTAGCTAGATCGTCGAGGTGCTCCTGTGATTTCCTCCACCAGTCCGGTATGAGTCTCGTATAAACGGAATTATATCTCGGATTGTCGAGATAATACGCGGCGTCCTCGCTCAGAAGGTCGTCCTCAAGGGGAAGGTAGGAAGGGCAGAATCTGTTTTCAAGCATAAAATCCGCGTATTTCCTTATCAGTTCCTCGTTTGCGTATTCCTCTTTCGTCTGCTGCCATCCGAGGGCAGGAGCGCTCTCGGGGCCCTCCGGAACGTTCGGGTTGGCGTCCGCCTTGTCATAATAAAGCCCTATAAGAGTAAGGCACTCGGTTTTTTCGTCGTAATATACGTCGCGGACTCTCACGGAGACGCCCCCGGAAAACAGCGTTTCGCCGTTCCTGCTGACCGTCAGAGTTCCCGTATACGTCCCGGGGACCGTGTCGATATCCGTCTTATAACTCACGTAAAGCGTCCGCGCCGCGCCGGCGGCCACGTCGAAGCTTCCGCCCTGATATTCGTCATCGATCGGCAGGAGGGCGACGGGATAAAATCCCCTCGTATGCTCCAGATTATGGTCCGTACGGGCAAGGTAGGTATATTGAGCGACGTATACCGTGCCGTCCAGCTCGTTACCGTTTCCGTCGCTAAGCGCCGTGACGTCGCATCTGAGTCCCGAAACCGCCTTGTCCGACGTGATTATATACTCAAAGCCCTCGATCTCGTTTTTCGCCATATCGATGCTTATCGAGTCCATCGCGTTCTTTACTGTAATGTTCTCGGTCTTCATTTCGTAAAGCGCCGAGCCGTAGTCGAACCATCCCTCAAGGTTTGCCGGAGAAACGTCCTCTGTCGCGACCGGCTCCGTCGTCACGGCCGGCTCGCCGCCTGTGCCGCAGGCGGCCGCAGCCGCAATAACGAGGACCAAAGACACCAGTAATAATATCCGTTTCATTTTCATAATCTTCCGCATCGGGTCAGTCGGCGTTTTCGAGAAGGTCGAAAAGCCCGGCTCTTACGGAGTTCAGCTTTTCGGTGCTGCCGTCGGTGTATTTGACGAAGGCGTTGTAATCCGTGGCTATCTGTTCGACGTATTCAAGAACCTTTTCGCGGCCGAACTTCGCCTCGCACATTTTCATGAGCTGGAAGTCCTCGACGCCGTCGCGCGTGGCCTCGAATCCGAGCGTCGTGACCGGTTCTTTAGTCACGGGATGCCAGTATATCAGCACACCGTCGTCCGTCACAGGATCGGTCGGTCTCGGGAACGGAGCGGACTCGACATACTTTGACACGTAATCCTCCGCCCAGACGTCCTCCACGCTGTTCCAGAAGGTCGCTCTCCAGTAGAGATAACCGTCAACGTTCTGCTGATACTGCTGCCAGAAGAGAATGCGCTTGTCCGTCCCCGGCGTGCACGGCAGCATATTTACGGTGTCGTAGGACGCCGTGCCGCAGTTGTACCAGAAGACGGTGTCGCCGCGCTCCGCCTTGAGTTTGAGAATACTGTCCCTGATTGCCCCGTTGAAAAACTCGACTTTCGGGCAATATACGGTCGAAACCGCCGACAGTCGCTCGACAATGTTATTTCCGTTCGACGGGATATCGACATAGAAGGCGTCGAGGAAGTTTGTCGTTTCGCCCCAGACCTTCTTGACCCACGATGCGTTGCTCAGAATCCTGCTTATATGTTCTTGTTCGGTCGGCTCGTCGAACGATCCGAAATAAATCTTGTCTTCCCAGCCGTTTTCATGGGCTATGGCCGACTGATCCTTGAAGCTCTGTTTTTTTTCTGCCTCCGTATACGGCCATGCGGGTCCGGAGACGCCGATCGACGTCACCCTCGGATTGTCCATAAACGCCTTGACTGTGTCGAAGTCCTCGTTCAGAAGCTCGTTTTCAAAGGGGAGCCAGGTCAGGCAGATCCTGTTATCGAGCATAAAGTACGCGTAATCAAGGAGCAGCTGGCGATCCCATGCCCCGCCCTGCTGCTGTCTCCCGAGCCCGGGAGCGCTTTCCGGCCCGGCCGGGACGGCTTCGTTCATGTCTTCCTTGTCGTATCCCAGCCCGACCATTGTCAGACACTCGGTTTTTTCGTCGTAATAAACGTCCCTGACCTTTACCGAAACGTCGCCCGAAAGAATCGGCTCGCCGTCTTTGCTGACCGTCAGTTTTCCGGTATAAGTCCCGGGGACCGTGTCCGCCGTAGTCTTATACTTGACGTAGATGGTACGGCAGGTATTGGCGGCGATATCGAAGCTCCCGCCCTGGAATTCGTCGTCCATCGGGAGCATCGCGACGGGATAAAAGCCCCTCGCGTGGGTGGCGTCCGCCTGCTTTACGTAGGTGTACCAGACGACGTTAACCTCGCCGACAAGTTTATTCCCGTTACCGTCGCCGAGCTCGGTCACGTCGCATCTGAGGCCGTCTACGTCCTTGTCGGACGTTATCAGATATTCAAATCCCTCGTACTCGTTTTTCGCTATATCGATGGCTATCGAGCCGGCAGTCCCGGGCGTGAACTTGTCCCGCCTGTAAAGCGCCGAGCCGTAATCGAACCAGCCGCTGATGACGGCAGGCGAGTTGTCCGGCGCCTCTGTCGTGACGTCGCCCGACGACGCGCTGTCGGAGGGTGCTCCGCCGCCGCTGCATGAAGCGAGAACTACGGCGGCGAGCGCCGCGGCGACAAACAGTATACATACAAAAAATTTTGTTTTCATTTTCACGGATTTAATATTCAATCTCATTGATTTGACTCCATAAGGTCAAAAAGTTGTATCCTCAGTCTGTTGAGCAGTTCGGTGTTCCCTTCACTGTATTTGACAAAGGCGTTGATATCCGTCACGAGCTGTTCGGCGTATTCGAGCGCCTTATCGCGGCCGAATTTTGCCTCGACCATACGCAGGAGCTGGAAATCCTCGACGCCGTCCCTCATCGACTCGAAGCCGAGCGTGCTGACCGGCCCTTTCGTTACGGGATGCCAGTATATCATGACGCCCTCGTCGGTGCCGGCTTCTCCCGGCTTCGTCAGCGGCATGGTCTCGAGCTTTGTCGGCATATAAGACGGATCCCAGACGTCCTCCGACCGGTTCCAGAACGTAGCGCGCCAGTAGAGAAATCCGTCAACGTTCTGCTGATACTGCATCCAGAAGAGCAGCCGCTTGTCAGTACCCGGAGTACAGGGCAGACGGTTTATGGTATCGTAGGTCGAGCCGGAGCAAACGTACCAGAAGAGCGTGTCGCCGCGCTCGGCCTTGAGCCTGAGCATCGACTCTTTTATGCTCCCCTTGAAGAACTGAATTACCGGACAATATACCGTTGAATAATCGGACATGCGCTCGACTATGTTTCTCCCGCCGGACGGGAGATCCATAAAGAACGCGTCTATGAAGTTGGTGGTCGGGAAGTGCGCGTTTACCCACCAGGTGTTATGTATGATCTCCTGAAGGTGGTTTTCCTCGTGCGGCTCGTCATATCTGCTGAAATAGCACTTATCGACCCATCCGTTTGCACTAGCTATCTCGTACTGTCTGTCGAGGTTGCTGCTTCTTTCGGCCTGAGGGAAGGTCCAGTTGAGAGCCGAGATACCGACGGAGGTCACCCTCGGGTTGTCCATATAGCTCTTAACGAGGTCAAAATCGGTGTTTAGAAGCTCGTCCGGGAAAGGGAGCGTCGCGGGGGAAAAGCGGTTATCCAGCATGAAATAGGCGTATTCAAGCAGCAGCTGCCTGCTCCATTCACCGCCTCCCGTCTGACTTCCGAGCGGCGGCGCGCCCTCCGGGCCCTCGTTCTGAGTGTCCTTTTTGTCATATCCGAGACCTATGAGAGAAAGGCATTCCGTCTTTTCTTCGTAATAAACGTCTCTTACTCTGACCGAAACGTCGCCCGAGAGGATCGGCTCGCCGTCTTTGCTGACCGTCAGTTTACCGGTATAAGTCCCGGGAATCGTGTCCGCCGTAGTTCTGTACTGAACGTATAAAGTGCGGCAGGTCCCGGCAGCGATATCAAAGCTCCCGCCCTGATATTCGTCGTCCATCGGCAGAAATGCGACGGGATAAAACCCCTTTGCGTGCGTCGCGTCGGTGTTTCTGAGATAGGTGTACCATACGACGTTGACAGTGCCTGTCAGCTTGTTGCCCTGCCCGTCGCTCAGTTCCGTGACGTCACAGCGAAGCCCGTCGACGTCCTTATCGGACGTCAGGAGATACTGAAATCCCTCGTACTCATTTTTGGCCATTTCGATGGCTATCGAGCCGGCGGTCCCGGGCGTGAACTTGTCCCGTCTGTAAAGTGCGGAGCCGTAATCGAACCAGCCGCTGATGACGGCCGGCGAATCATCCGGCGCCGCCGCATTGACGGCCGTGTCCGACGATTCGGAAGGGGTCTTCCCCCCTCCGCAGGAGGCCGTGAATATCACCGCCGACAGAGCAATGACCGCCGACAGCAGAGTAAAAACGATTTTTTTATTCATTGTCCCGAATATTCGTATCTTTGTCAGGCCGCTTCGAGCAGATCGAAAATCTGCGTCCTCAGCCCCGTGAGCTGAGTCGTGTTGCCTTCGTTATATCTTGTGTAAACGTTGACGTCCGTCGTGATCTGTTCCACGAACTCAAGGATCTTTTCTCTTCCGAGCGCGGCCTCGGCCATTCTGAGAAGCTGGAAGTCCTCGATGCCGTCGCGTACCGATTCGAGCCCGAGCGTGGAGACCGGCTCCTTTGTCGTCGGATGCCAGTATATAAGCACGCCGTCGTCCGTCGGCGGATCTGTCGGCAGAGCAACGTAAACGGAATATTTCTCCTTCATTTCGGCGGCATAGCCGTCAGCCCAGGTATTGTCGGCAAAATGCCAGAAGGTCACTCTCCAGTAGAGGAAACCGTCGACGTTCTGCTGATACTGCTGCCAGAAGAGAAGGCGCTTGTCCGTACCGGGCGTGGAGGGCAGCAGGTCGATCGTATCGTACGACTGCATCGAGCAGACGTACCAGAACAGCGTGTCGCCGCGCTCCGCCTTGAGCCTCAGCATGGAATCTCTTATAGCTCCGTTATAATAAAGGGTGTTCGGGCAGTAAACAGTCGAATATTCAGACATACGCTCGACAATGTTTTTCCCGTTCAGAGGGATATCCGGCCCGAAAGCGTCAAGGAAATTGGTGGTCGTGAAACTGCGAAGCACTCTTCTCACGTTGCTGAAAAGCGCCTGCATATTCCCCTCGTTAAGGGGCTCGTCATACGAACCGAAATAGCACTTGTCTACCCAGCCGTTTGCCGACGCTATCTCGTACTGTGCGCGCAGATCCGCGCTCCTCTCGCTGTCGGGATACGTCCACGGCAGAGAGTAAATCTGGACGGAGTTGTAGCGCTCGTTGTCCATGTATTTTTTTACGAGGTCAAAGTTCTCGTTGAGAAGCTCTCCCTTGAGCGGGAAAGACGTCGGGCACATACGGTTTTCTAGCATGAAATCCGCATACCTCATCGTGAGCTCTTCGTCATATGCTCTCCCGTCAGACTGCTCGCCTACCGGCGGCGCCGCCTCCGGCGGAACCGGAAGCGCCGGGTTGCTGTCCCCGAGATCGTGCCCGAAGCCGAAAAGCGTCAGGCACTCGGTCTTTTCTTCGTAATAAACGTCCCTGACTCTTACCGAAACGTCGCCCGAAAGGATCTGCTCGCCATCTTTGCTCACCGTCAGTTTGCCGGTGTACGTCCCCGGAACGGTGTCCGCAGTCGTTTTATACTTGACGTAAATGGTACGGCAGGTGTTGGCGGCGATATCAAAGCTCCCGCCCTGATATTCGTCGTCGATCGGAAGCATCGCCACGGGATAAAGTCCCTTGGAATATCCGGCGCCGGTCTTTTTCACAAACGTGTACCAGACGACGTTTACCTCGCCGACAAGCTTGTTTCCGTTTCCGTCGGTGAGATCCGTAACGTCAAGACGGATGCCGTCGACGTCCTTATCTGACGTCAGAAGGTACTGAAATCCCTCGTACTCGTTTTTTGCCATATCAATGGCGATAGAGCCGGCGGTCCCCGGCGTGAACTTGTCACGCCTGTAGAGCGCAGAGCCGTAGTCGAACCAGCCGCTGATGACGGCGGGTGAGTCGTCCGGCGCCTCCGTCGTGACGGGATCGGTCACTGTCGTCGCGGGGTCGCCGCCATTCCCGCAGGAGGCCGTGAATATTACCGCCGCCAGGGCGATGACCGCCGCAAGCAGGGCGAAAATGGTTTTTTTGCTCATTTGTCTTTTCTCCGTATATTCATCCCGCCGTCTGAGCGGATTCAAACAGATCAAAGATCTGAGATCTCAGCCCGGCAAGCAATTCCGTGCTGCCCTCGGTGTATTTTACGAACTTGTTCACATCTGTCGTCAGCTGCTCCGCAAACCCGAGGATCCTGTCTCTGCCAAACTCGCGTTCAGCCATTCTGAGAAGCTGGAAGTCCTCGATCCCGTCTCTGACAGACTCGAACCCGAGCGTGGAAACCGGCTTCCCGGTAACGGGGTGCCAGTAGAGAAGGACGCCGTCGCCATAGGGCGCGTCGGTGCTCTTCGAAAGCGGTTTCGTCTCAATCATCGTCGCCATATATTCGGGATCCCAGACGTCTGCCATGTTGTTCCAGAACGTCACGCGCCAGTAAAGATAGCCGTCGACGTTCTGCTGATACTGCTGCCAGAAGAGAAGACGCTTATCCGTCCCGGGAGTGCACGGAAGCATATTTATCGTATCGTACGACGCCTCTCCGCAGTTATACCAGAATATGGTGTCGCCGCGCTCTGCCTTGAGTCTCAGAAGCGTATCTCTGATCTCACCCTGGAAAAGGTCAACCTTGGGGCAGTATACCGTAGAATAATCCGACATTCTCTCTACAATGTTTCTGCCGTTCATGGGCAGATCCATATAGAAAGCGTCGAGGAAATTCGTTGTCGGGAAACTTCTCTTGACCTTGTTCGCGTTATTAATGATCGTCTGCATGTGCCACTCTTCGTGCGGCTCGTCGAACGCGCCGAAATAGATTTTGTCGACCCAGCCGTTTTCGGCGGCTATCTCATACTGTTTTGCGAGATTGTCCTGCGGCAGGCTTACGGCCGTCACGCGCGGATTGTCAAGATATTTTTTTATTTCCTCAAAGTTGTCGCCGACCAGCCCGTCGGGAAGCGGAGGTTGGCTGCTGAATCTGTTGTCAAGAAGATAGTCAACGTATTCGATATAGAGATCTCTGTCCCAATTGCCGCCCTGCTGCTGAGTGCCGAGGGGCGGCGCGGAAGCGGGGCCGCGTCCTATACGCTCGTTCATATCTTCCTTGTCGTATCCGAGCCCGAAAAACGTCAGGCACTCGGTCTTTTCTTCGTAATAAACGTCTCTGACCCTTACGGAAACGTCGCCGAAAAGCACCGTCTCGCCGTCTTTACTCACCGTAAGTTTCCCGGTATAAGTCCCGGGAACCGAATCCGCGTCGGTTTTGTACTGAACGTAAATCGTCCGGCACGTATCCGCCGCAACGTCAAAGCTGCCGCCGACGAATCCGTCGTCGATCGGAAGCATCGCTACGGGATAGAAGCCCCTTAAATGAGTCGCATCGGTTTTCGCAAGATACGTATAATAAACGACGTTAACGGTACCCGTCAGCTCGTGCCCCGCTCCGTCGTTAAGAGTCGTAACCTCGCATCTGAGGCCGTCGACGTCTTTGTCCGACGTCAAAAGATACTGAAATCCCTCATATTCGTTTTTGGCCATATCGACGGATATCGAAGAGGCCTCACCCGGTGTGAACTTGTCCCGTCTGTAAAGCGCTGAGCCGTAGTCGAACCAGCCGCTTATGACGGCGGGCGAATCATCCGGCGCCTCCGTTATAACGGAATCTTCTGCCGTGGTCGCCGGATCGTTGCCGATTTTGCAGGAGACCGTGAATATGACCGCGGTCAAAGCTATCACCGAGATAAGAAGATATAATATTTTTCTGTTCATAGTGTAATATCACCTCAGAGTCAGGGTGTTTTCGTCCCAGTACATTTTCGGTTCGTTTTTGTAGTTTATTTTCCCATCCTCGAGCGGGAAAGGCATGTCCTCTGCAATCCGTTCTATGTCGAATCTGCGTAGTTTCATCTGCAGTTCCCTGTTGAGGAGCGAAACGACCTCGTCCTTTTGCTCGTGAGCGTATTTCAGCGCGGAATCGAGATCGGCCTCGGGAACTATCGCTTTCAGAGCTTCCTCAAGGCGCTTGCCGTACCTTACGAAAGTGAAATAGATTTTGTAGTACAGCACCTGAACGGCGGCGCGCTCCACCCTTGCCCGGCGCTCGGCCGTGTCGGCAAGATCTGCGGCTGTCTCAAAGAGTTTCTCGGCTTTTTCGATAAACGACGTGTCGGTTTTGAAGTCGTTGTCCGCGTAAGCTAGCCAGTCCGTCCGGGGAGATATCTCGGTCGGCGGCGGCAGAGGATTGCCGTTCTTTACGTACCTCGGCGGGATGACGTCAGTCGGATCGGCGTATATGTGGAAATGCACGTCGCGCGTCAGCCCGTGCGCGAGGTCGATGTACTCCCTCAGATATTTCCAGCCGGGACCGTAGAACCCCTCGAGGAACTCGTTTATATGACGGTCGTATTCTTCTTCGCTCATAAAGGGATCCCAGAGGCACTTGCTTACGAGATAGCCCCTGAGTTCATCGAACTTGCCGCTCTTTGAATTGCCTACTCCCTGCTCGAAAACACCGTCCACGTTGTTTTCGGCGAAAAATCTGATATTCCTCCTGATGACGTTGAGATTCGGGAAAGGAGCCGGATAATGGTCGAAATTCGTGATATAATCCCAGATGTGTATCTTGTCGCACAGTTTGCTCCACGCTCTGAGATTTTCGGCAAAGGAATGCTTGTTTTTCTGATTGAGTCTTTCCTCGTAGTACTCGACGGAACAGTCCTCAAGCGGATGTGAAAAACACGAGAGGAGCGATATCACCCTGATTATGACGTTTTTGCGGGGTCTTATCGTTTTCGGCGGATCGAGAGAAAACTGATACGCCATCGTCTCGATCCTGATATCCGGATATTCGTCCTCTATAGCTTCGGCGATCCTGTTCGCAAAGGCGAAGACCGTCGCACCGTCGCAACCCTCGCGCTCCTCGAGCGCGCGGCACTTCGGACAGCCGCAGTGATTCGAGTTGTCCGCCTGAGATATGGATATTATCGAGCCCTTCGGGTCTTTTTTTATCGCCTTCCTGACGTTTTCGAGCACCGTTTCAAAGGTTCTATCGTCGGTCAGACAGGGCGTCGGCGTGGTGAACGCCGGCTTGTCTTCTCCGGAGAGATGGAAAATCGTGTGACAGTACAGCCCGTCGGTCCAGGTGATGGCCCCTCCGTGCTCCTCGTCCATCCCGGCGTGCTCGCCGCCGTTGAAGCGCCGCTTCGCCGCTATATCGTCGGCGAAGAAACCGGTGCAATAGGTGTCGCGGTATCTTATGACCGGCACTTCCTTCTTCTCGAAGGCAAGCGGGACCGCGACGTCCTTCGTCTCGGGGACTATCTCCGCCTCGTCGGACAGAAAGCGGCAGCCTAGAAAATCTTCGAGAAACGCGTATACACCGTAAAGCGTGCCCCTTTTCCTGCCGCCCGCTATGCGGATCCCGCCGCTGACGGACGAGCTGATAACAAATCCGTCGTCGCCGAGATCGCTTATTTCCGCGTCGCTGTCAGATCCGACAAAGATCGAATCTGCGCTTTTCCCGCCCGAAATGACGGGAAGAACGCACCCGCTGATTTTTTCGATATATTTCGAAAGCTCTCCTGCGGCGAATTTCTCGGAGGGAGAGGCATCGGGACAGAGCGAGATGACGTAGTCGCTCGCCCCGTCCCTGACAATGTATCTTTTTGAATTATCGGTTATGATCATGATTTTTCCATTCAGTCAAAAGGATATGCGCCCGGATCGACAAGCTCCTCGTACGTTATCTTTTTGATAACGCTGTCGTTGGGGTCTGCCTGATAGCCCGCAAGCATGTAGCTCCCGCCGTCGAAAAGATCGGGATACGCAGAGTGACCGCGCCAGTCGATGATGAGAGGATCGTCCCACGGGAAGGTCCTGCCGCCGTCGCGGCTCACGAGCGCGATAAGCGGAGAGCGCTCATCGTCGACTTCCCTTACCCTCGTCACGAACTTGGGAACGGGGTTGAACAGAGCCACGAAAAGATCCTTTACGGGTTTTATCATCATCGGCGCGCAGGGAGAAGAGAATCCCCTGTTGGGCATGGGCTTGGTCCATGTCTTGCCGTCGTCGAAAGAATCCGATTCGTACTGATAAAACAGGTCGGTGCGCGAAAACGTCCTTATGACCCCGTACGAGGTTTCGAACGCCATCGGCTCCTGAAGCCCGGAATCCGACCACGGCTCCGGCACGCCCTCGTATCTTTCGTCCGCCTCGTACCATGTCCGGCCGTCGTCGTCCGACATGAAATAGGCCGTGCTCGCGTGGCCTCTGAACGGTCTGCCGCCGTGGAAGGCGACCGGCACGAGTATGCGCCCGCTCTTCAGCATGATCGCGTGACCGTTCTCAAAAACGAAATACTCGTCGGGATGTGTGATGACGATCGGCTCCGACCACGTCTTACCCTCGTCGCTTGAGCGCACGAACCAGGTCTGCGCGACCTCCATAAAGTCGCATCCGGGATTTTCGGCCGCGTTTCTGTGTATAAAGAACATACCCATGTCGCCGTTCTGCATTCTCATGAGAGAAGGACACATGATGTTGTCTCTGCCTGAATTGTGATACAGATAATGACGTTCTCCCCAGGTCTCGCCCTCGTTGTGAGAGACGATGCACCCTATCTCGCAGGGCGAGTCGTCGGCACCTCCGCTGTGATAGTTAGACCAGGCGTAGAGAATAGCGCCGTCCTTGCGGCGTATAAAACATCCCTCGGAATTTCTTGAATTACTCCAGTTTGTCGGAACGTATCCGACGATCCTGCCGACTTCTCTCATTTCAGTTTCCCTCCGTTTCGCTGCAGCTGACCTCATAAAAATCCACGTAATGCCAGTGATCGAGTTTCTTTATCACGCCGTCGTTCAGCGCCTGGTATCCTATCAGCAGGCATCCGTCTCCGATATCGAAAAGATCGGGATAGCAGCAGTGTCCCCGGTTGTCGACGATCAGAGTCTTTTCCCAGTCGTAGGTCTTGCCGCCGTCTATGCTGAAAAGCAGAATGAGAGGTGACCGCTCGTCCCTGTCATAGTGTCTGATTACGTATTTCGGGACAGGATTGAAGGCTGCGACGCAGTATTTACCGAATCTCTTAACGTTCATCGGTGAGCAGGGCGACGAGAACGTCCTGTTAGGCATGGGCTCTGACCACGTTTCGCCGTCGTCGCTCGAATCGGTCTCGTACTGACATCCGAGGTCAGTACGGGAATAAGTGCGGATGATCCCGTCGTCGCATTCGAACGCGATCGGCTCCTGAAGACCGGACTCCGACCAGGGTCTCGGGACGCCGCGCTTGCGGTCTGCGATCTCCCGCCAGGTCAGTCCGTCGTCGTCGGAAACGAAGAACACGAGCTCTGACGGCGTATCGCTCTGCTCGTCTCTTATGCAGTTCGCCACGGGCACGAGAATCCGCCCGTTCTTAAATCTTATTACGTGTCCGTTTTCGAGCACGTAATTTTCTTCTTTCGGCGTGACGACAAGCGGCTCGGACCAGGTCAGACCCTCGTCAGCAGAGCGCACGAAAAGCACCTTGCCGTTTCGCTCGTTTTCGCTCGCGACCTTTGAACGGTTCACGCGGTATAGCATGAACAATCCGAGATCGCCGTTTTTCATTCTCAGTATCGACGGGCACATATAGTTGTCTCCGTCGTCCTTTTTATAGAGGTAATGCCATTCTCCGAAACTCTCGCCGTTATCGCGGGAAACGAGGCAGGCGATGTTTGCCGCCGCGCTGTCCTCGGAACTCCCTCCGTAGTACGAATAAGCGTAGATTATCGACCTGTCCTTCAGTCTGAAAAACGTCCCCTCCGAGTTTCGGGTGTTAGCGGCCGTCGTCGGCATGTACGCGACGACTTTCCCGCAAAATCTGTAGCTCATAAAAACCTCCTGCGCGGCGCTGCCGCCGCGGCGTGATGTTATCCGGGATATACCCGTTCAGAATAATATTATCAAAAAAACGCCTCAAAGGCAAGAACATATTCCGACATTTTTTTTTATAAAATGTCTTAAATCGTTCAACCCGTCACGAGCGGTACGTCAAAGCCGGAGGACAGCGTCCTCCGGCTTCAAAAAACTATTCTGTCGGCGCCTCTGTATCGGGCGTCACCGGCTCCGGCTCCGGGTCGGTCAGATAATGCAGATGCTCGGTGCAGATGCCGTTACCCTTGTAGAAGTTATACGATTTGGACGTCGATATCTTCGATGAATAACCGGTATACATTCCCTTTGCGAGAAGATTCTGATAGAACGGAACCGATCCCGTCAGGTCGTCGAACGAATATCCCGACGGAAGGAGCTGCATCGTATATGACGCGTCGGCAATCTTTATGTTGTAAGGCATTGAGCGGTACAGATTCAGCAGACCGACTTTTTTGATTGTCGAGCCGGCCTTAACGCAGCCGGCCGTGGCGATTCCGCCGGTCTTGGTGTCATAATCGACCAGAACGTGCATCGTGCAGTAGGTCTGGGGCTCGGTACCTTCGACGAAAAAACCGCTTTCTTCGCGGCTCCCTCTCGGGTCGGCGCGGCAGGCGTCGGTGGCCAGACATCCGGAATCCTTGCAGTATTTAACGTTTATGATACCCGGCGCAAGAGTGAACTTCTCCTGTTCCGTGCTAAGATATTTCTGATGGACCTTCGTCATTATCGCGTCCCACGCGGCGAGGGTGGTCTTTGACGACGAATATTTAGACATCGATCTCGGCATTGAATAACCGAACCACACGCCCGCGACGTAATACGGTGTATATCCGACGAACCAGTAGTCCTGCGCGTTCTGCGACGTTCCGGTCTTGCCGGCCACGTCCATGCTTTTTCTCAGCGAGATCGATGTGGCGGTACCGCTCGAGACGACGGACTGAAGAATCCGCGTCATGATCGAAGCGTTTTGCTCGGACATGACGATTGAGCTCTTCTTTTCGTTCTCGGCGACGACGTTGCCCTCCTGATCGAGTATGCGGAGGATTATCCTCTCCTCGTTGAAAACCCCGTTGTTGGCGAAGATCTGGAAAGCGGCGGTCATCTCCTTGACGGTCACGCCGTAAGTGAGCTGACCCATTGCGAGCGGCGCGAGCGCCTTATCCGAGAACACCTTGCCCGACGAAGTGACTGTCCCGTCGACAAGCGTTGAAATCCCCACCTTTTCGGTCAGGAACGCATACGAATTGTCAAATCCGAGCACCTGTAGGACCCGGCAGGCGACCGTGTTCTTGGATACTCTCACGGCGTCGTGCACTGTCGTGAGACCAGCGTAAGAATCAGGGAGGTTGGCGGGATATCCGTGCTTGTTTGAATAGACGATGTTCCCAGTCTCCTTGTCTATCGTCTGGGTCCCGAAATTGAGCGGCGAATCGTCGAAAACCGAGCCGTAGGTGATGAGCCCCGCTTCAAACGCCGGCGCGTAAACCGATATAGGTTTGAAGGAAGAACCCGGAGGCCGCTTCGTCATCGTAGCGTAGTTCAGGAGGAGATTCGCGGTCTTTTTACCGCGGCCGCCGACAAGGGCGACAACGTTGCCGTTTTTCGGATCGATTATAACGAAGCCGGATTCGGGCTGAACGGGGGATTTGTCGACTTTCTGGAAGCTCGATTCGTTCTCGTAATACTCTTCGACGATCTTCTGTATTTCGGGATCCTGCGCCGTCACGAGCGTATAACCGCCGGTCAGAAGAGCCTTTTCGGCGACGACGTTCGTATAGCCGAATTTCTCAACGAGCATGCGCGTCGCTTCCTGCTGCGCCGCGTCGGTGTACCACGAATGGACGTTTGACGGAACGTCCTCGTCCTCGCCGCCTATGTTAAGGACCAGATCTTTTTCATACGCCGAGGCGAACTCCTCCTGAGTGATCCTTCCCTGTTTATACATGAGCGCCAGGACGGTGTTGCGCCGGTCGGCGTTTGCCTGGGGATGAAGGATGGGATCGTATCTGTAAGGATTCTGAGTGATCCCCGCTATGGCGGCGGATTCTATCAGCGTCAGATCCTTTACCTCTTTGCCGAAATAAGTGAACGCGGCGGCGCCGATCCCGTAGCATCCCTCAGACAGATATATACTGTTGAGATACATCTCGAGTATCTCGGTCTTGTCATATTTCTTTTCGAGATTCAGCGCCTGGAAAATCTCGCCGATCTTACGCTGGAGCGTGACCTCGTCGTTTCCCGTCACGTTTTTGATCAACTGCTGGGTTATCGTGGAGCCGCCCTCCATGGATCTGCCGGTCACAAACTTAAGCGCTACCCCGCCGAGCCGGTACCAGTCCACGCCGTGATGAGAGTCGAATCTCTTGTCCTCGACCGCCTTGAAGGCCTCTCCTATATACTTGTTGAAATCGGAATACGCCACCCACACGCGGTTTTCGGTGGATGAAAGCCGCTCGCTTTCCATCTCAACGACGCTGCCGTCCTTGTCTTCGTATGCTACCATCGTCGTAAGACTCTTGTCGGAAACAAGCAACTCAAAATCGTCAACGCTCGTGTTGACGTAATTTTTTATATAAACGAGAAACGTTATCCCGACAACGGTCGCGGTTATCGCGCCGACAAGTCCGATCGTCATGAGGATATTGAAAATATAGCCGACGAACCGAAGAACGGTCTTCCCGCCCGTCTTTACCGCCTTAGCCATCTCGTCCCCCCAGTCCACGTCCTTGTAGCTGTTCATTGTTTTCAGATTCTCCTAAAATCAGGCACCTGAGCGTTTTTCTCTCGGATAATATCCGCTGTAACGGACATATTATACACCTGCTTTTTTAACCCGTCGTGAACGCGCCGAAAAAAGCTCATTTCAGAACCACGTTTTCGTCTCCGAGTAGAGACTTCAGCTCGGAAAGAAGCCGGGGAGTCGGCTCGGATGAGCATATATTGCGGTATTCAGCGCTCTCGGAGTCATAAAGCCACACGGGCGTCTTCCCTTCGAATATTCTGCAGAGCGCCGCAGCCCGGCGATACTGTTCTCCCCTGCCGTCCGCCGTACGTATGAAAAGGCGTCTCGGTGCGTGCGTCTCCTCCCGCGCGGGCGCGGCGATCCCCGCCGTCTTTTTTACCTCGCGGTCGCTGAAACTCAGTCCGCATAGCTCCCGCTCGCGGCGCGCCGCCTCCCCCGGGTCCGGCCCGGGTATCTGACGGTATCCGTCGAACGGCGCGTCGGCCTCGTCGTCGAAAAAGCCGATCTGGGCCTGATTTTCCGTTCCCTGATGCCGCTTGTATTTTTCGCAGACGTCGTGAAGCGCGTCGAGCAGGACGTTCCTGTTCCTGCCGAGGGAATCGAAACATCCCGCCGACACGAGCGTCTCGAGCTGTTTTTCACCAAGCTCCGCCGACGCGTTACGCCTCACGAAGTTTTCGAACGAAACGTAATTCCCGTTCTTCCGCTCTTCGCAGATGCGGGAGGCGAGCCGCTCCCCGATCCCTTTCAGGGAACTCAGCCCGAATCGCACGGTCTTACCGTCCGGCGAGACCGAAAAGCATTCTCCGCTCAGGTTGACGTCCGGGCGGCCGATGCTTATGCCGAATTTTTCGAGATCGGCCGCGTATGCGGCGATCTTCGGAAAATCTCCCGAGACCGAGTTCATGAGCGCCGAGACGTACTGTCCCGGATAGTTTGCCTTGAGATACGCCGTTCTGTACGAGATTATCCCGTACGCAGCCGAGTGACTTTTTTTGAAGGCGTAGTCGGCAAAGTCGGCCATTTCGCCGTAAAGCGCTTCTGCCGCCGCACGGTCGATGCCGCGCGCCTCGGCTCCGGCGATAAATCCGGCCTTTTCCGCCTCGATAACGCCCGGTTTCTTTTTGGCTATCGCTCGTCTGACGACGTCGGCGCGGCCGTAGGAATATCCCGCCACGCGCCTGAAAATCTCCATAACCTGCTCCTGATAGACGATACAGCCGCAGGTCTCGTCGAGTATTTCCTTAAGTCCCGCGATACGGTAGCCGTAGTCGCCGTTCTTTGCCCTGTTTTCGAGATATTTCGGTATCGAATCCAT
>JAFZCF010000022.1 GCA_017552165.1 Clostridia bacterium | reverse complement strand
GCACGGCCTGGCCCGGATGGGCCTGCATATAGGCCTGCACGCGCTCGGCTGCCGTCTCCGGACTGCGGCGCGCCGTTCTGACGGTCACCGACGCCCTGACGGCTGCCCCTGTACCCGCCGAAGCGGTCGTTGTTGCCGCGCTTGTCGTTGTCGCGGCGGTCGAACCTTCTGTCGCCTCTGCGTCTGTCCTGCTTCGGCGCCTCGATCTTGGCCTCGGCAAAATGTCTCTTCTTGCCGCTGTCGCGGAGGACCTCGCCCTTATAGACCCAGACCTTTACGCCGATCTTGCCGTAGGTCGTGTTCGCCTCGGCAAAACCGTAGTCGATGTCGGCGCGGAGCGTCTGAAGCGGGATGGAGCCCTCGTGATAGTGCTCGGATCTCGCGATCTCGGCGCCGCCGAGACGTCCGCCGCAGGTGATCTTGATTCCCTTGGCGCCGAGCTTCATGGTTCTGCCGATGGCCATCTTCATGGCGCGGCGGAACGAGGCGCGGCCCTCGAGCTGCTTTGCGATGCTCTCTGCAACGAGCTGAGCGTTGACGTCGGGGTTCCTGACCTCGACGACGGTGATCGAAACGGTCGAGCCGAGCATCTTTTCGAGAATGCCCTTGAGCTTGTTGATCTCAGCGCCGGCGTGTCCGACTATCATACCCGGCTTTGCGCAGTGAACGAACACTCTGACAAGCCCGGGAACGCGCTCGATCTCGATCTTGGGGATCCCCGCTTCTCTGTAATTCTTTTTGATGTACTCCCTGACCTTGTGGTCGGACACGAGAGTATCGCCGAAGTCGCCGTCGCCGACGAACCATCTGCTGTCCCAGTTCTTGATCACGCCTACGCGAAAGCCGTGAGGATTAACTTTCTGACCCATTATTCATGTCCTTCCTTTCAGTCTTTCTCGCTGACGCCGACCGTGATGTGGCTGGTCCTCTTGAGGAGTCTGTCCGCTCTGCCGCGCGCTCTCGGCAGGAGTCTCTTGAGAGTCGGGCCGGGGCACACGAAGCAGGACGAAACGTACAGCTTGTCGGGGTCCATGCTGAAATTGTTTTCAGCGTTTGCCGCAGCGCTCTTTACGAGCTTGCCGACGTACTCGGCTGCGGCGTTGGGTGTAAACCTGAGGATTCCCAGCGCTTCGCCGACCTTCTTGCCTCTTATGAGATCAAGAACGATCTTGACTTTGCGGGGGGTGATCCTTACGTAGTTTATTTTAGAGATTGCTTCCATTTTTCTGTCCTCCGTCACTTGGTATTGGAGGTCTTGGACCCCGAATGCCCGCGGAACGTTCTCGTGGGAGCGAACTCACCGAGCTTGTGACCGACCATGTCCTCGGTGATGTACACCGGGACGTGCTTACGGCCATCGTGAACCGCGATCGTATGTCCAACAAATTCCGGGAAAATCGTGGAAGCTCTTGACCAGGTCTTGACGACCTGCTTGTTGCCTGACGCGTTCATCGCTTCAACTTTTCTGAAAAGCTTTTCTTCGACGAACGGGCCCTTTTTAAGGCTTCTGCTCATATTTCACTGCCTCCCTTATTTGCCATTTCTGCGTCTGACGATGAGCTTGTTGCTCTTCGCCTTCTTAGAACGGGTCTTGTAACCGAGCGCCGGCTTGCCCCACGGGGTGACGGGGCCCGGACGACCTATCGGCGAACGTCCTTCGCCGCCGCCGTGCGGGTGGTCAACGGGGTTCATGACGGAGCCGCGGACCGTGGGACGGATGCCCATGTGACGCTTTTTGCCCGCCTTGCCGAGCTTGATGGTCTCATGCTCGATGTTGCCGATCTGGCCGATCGTCGCTTTGCACTCGAGTCTGATGAGTCTGACCTCGCCCGAGGGAAGTCTGACCTGAGCCATGCCGTTTTCCTTGGCTATGAGCTGGGCCGCCGTGCCCGCGGAACGGACGAGCTGGCCTCCCTTGCCGGGATAGAGCTCGATGTTGTGGATGAGCGTACCGACGGGGATCTTAGCTATCGGAAGAGTGTTGCCCGGTTTGATATCCGAATTATCTCCCGAATAAAGCTTGTCGCCGTCCGTCACGCCGAGCGGCGCGATGATGTAGCTCTTTTCGCCCTTTTCGTTCTGAAGAAGAGCGATGTACGCCGTGCGGTTGGGGTCGTACTCGACGCCCACGACAGTGGAAGCCCCTTCGGACGCCGCTCTCTTGAAGTCGACGACCCTGTATTTGAGCTTGTTGCCGCCGCCCTGATGGCGGACCGTGATCCTGCCGTAGCTGTTGCGGCCGGAATGCTTCTTCTTTATCTCGATGAGGCTCTTTTCGGGGGTGTTCTTGGTGACCTCGTCGAAGGAAGGCACGGACATCTGTCTTCTCGACGGAGTGGTCGGCTTGAATGTTTTAACTGCCATTTTGAGTCACCCCTTATCAACACATGCCGTCGAAGAACGCGATGGTCTTGGAATCGGCGGTGAGAGTCACTATCGCCTTTTTCCACTCGGAAGTGTATCCGGAATGAACACCCATTCTCTTCGGCTTTCTCTTCATATTGATCGTGCGGACCTTTTCGACCTTAACTCCGTCGAAGACCGCCTCGACCGCGTTTTTCACGTCCGACTTGGTGGCGTCGCCAGCAACCTCGAACGTGTACTTCTTTGCCGCCGTTTCGGACATCGACTGCTCGGTCACTATCGGGCGGCGGATTATATCGTACGCGCTTTTCATTTCGCATATACCTCCTGCAGCTTCTCTGCGGCGGCCTTCTCGATGACGAGCGTGTCGGCGTTGAGGATATCGTAGACGTTTATCGTGTTCGTCTGCGCCGTCTTCACGTCCTCGATGTTAGCAAAGCTCTTTACGACCTTGGGGTCGTTTCCGGCGAGGACGACAAGGGATTTTCTTCCCGCGCCGACCGCCGACAGCATGTTGACCATCGTTCTTGTCTTGAACTCTTCGGTGGTGATCTGATCAACGACAACGAGCCCGTCGCCGAGCGCCTTGTCGGAGAGAGCTCCCTTGATGGCGAGCTGTCTCGTCTTCTTGTTGATAGTCACGCGATAGGATCTCGGCTTGGGAGCGAACACGATCCCGCCGTGAGTCCACTGGGGAGATCTCGTCGAGCCCTGTCTTGCGCGTCCCGTGCCCTTCTGTCTCCACGGCTTTTTGCCGCCGCCGGAAACCTCGGATCTCGTGAGCGCGGACTGAGTTCCCTGTCTCTGATTCATAAGGAAGGCCCTTACCGCGGTATGAATGACGGCCTCGTTGACCTCAACTCCGAAAACGTCGTCGGAGAGGGCGATCTGACCGACCTCTTTGCCCTGCATATCTACTACTTTTACGTTAGGCATTGATTTTTCCTCCTTCCGCATCAGGCCTTGACGGAGTCACGGATGAAAAGAATGCCGCCGCGCGCGCCGGGAAGAGCTCCCTTAACCGCGATTATATTCTTCTCCGCGTCCACCTTTGCGACCGTAAGATTGAGAACGGTCACCTGTTCGTTTCCGTACTGTCCCGGCATGATCTTGTTCTTGAAGATCCTTGACGGGTCGGAGTTGGCGCCCATTGAGCCGGGCTGACGGTGTACCGGACCGGTACCGTGGGTCATCTTGAGGATGTGAGCGTTCCAGCGCTTCACGACGCCGGAATATCCGCGGCCCTTCGTGATCCCGGTAACGTCGACCTTTTCACCTGCCGCGAAGATGTCGGCGGTGACGGTATCGCCCGTGTTGAATCCGGAAATGTCGTCGAGACGGAATTCCTTGAGGTGTTTCTTGAGAACGCCGGACTTTTTGAGATGCCCTGCCTCGGGCTTGCTGAGTTTTCTTTCCGGAACGTCGCTGAATCCGAGCTGGACCGCGTCGTATCCGTCCGTGTCTACGGTCTTTTTCTGCGTAACGGTGCACGGGCCGGCCTCAACGAGAGTGACCGGGATGACGTTACCGCTGGCGTCGAAGATCTGCGTCATGCCGATCTTTTTGCCGATAATGCCTTTTTTCATTGGATTTCTTTCCTCCTGTTTTAGTTATTGGTCGACTCCGGCAGGCAACCGTCGCCGACTTGACATAAAACCCTCGGGGTCTCCGCGGTCAGATCACTTGATCTCGATCTGAACGCCCGCGGGAAGCTCCAGGCTCATAAGCGCGTCGATGACTTTGTTCGACGGCTTGATTATGTCGATGAGCCTTTTGTGAGTTCTCAGTTCGAACTGCTCGCGGCTGTCCTTGTACTTGTGGACCGCGCGGAGTATGGTGATTATCTCTTTTTCCGTGGGAAGCGGGATGGGGCCCGAAACCTCGGCACCGTTGTGCTTAGCGGTATCGACGACCTTCTCCGCCGCCTGGTCTATGAGAAAATGATCATAGCTCTTCAGACGAACTCTGAGTTTCTCCTTTGCTGCCATTGCTTTGCCTCCTTATAATACTGGCCTGATACAGTTTTTCGGGGCGAAGACTCGAACACCCGTCCGGGCGTTTCATGCCCGTAGGATAACTTTATCCGAAGCCCCCTCATATTTTTTCGAAGGCTCCGGAGATCGCGCCGAGGCGCATCCCGATTCTTCATCCGCCCGATCTACCCGCCGCACCCCGCCGAATTACCCCGTGCCTGTGGACAACACAGGGGCAAACCGCCGGTTTTTACGGCGGAAACGGACATGCTCAGCGGAAATTCCCCCGTCAGACAGAATCGCATCTGCCGGGCAACCTCCCGCTTCAACGCAAATCAAGCGGACAGATTATACACTATGTGATTCCGTTTTTCAAGTCTACTGAAAATAATTTACAATTTGTTTACAATTTTCCGCATCAAAAACCGCCCTGCCGACAGGCCGGACGGCTTTTATCGTTTTTTTGACTGTCCTCATCCGCGGTTGAAGTTTCAGCCGAATCAGGCATTGGGCAATGTCTCAACGCACGTCGTCTATCTCCTCCCGCCGGGGCGGCCTCCTCCGCCGAAGCCTCCTCCGCCGAATCCGCCGCCTCCCATGCCGGAGGTGCCGACGGACGACGAGGTCTGAGTCCAGCTCGCGACGGAGCCCGACGGGCTCGTCAGGGTGTAGCTGCCGTTCAGCCCGAGCTCCTCGGACGCTATCCAGAAGGACGAATAGGACGATTTGAGCGTGAACGACGCTATCGTATTGCCCGATGAGTCGGTGAGCTCGTAGTCGCCCTCGCGGAAGCTCGTGCCGGACGAGGCGTAGACGTTGACCGAGCCGCTCGCCGGGGTCTCGCAGATGCCGCCGAGGGCGATGATCGTGCCGCCCGTGACCGTTATGGTCCCGTCGACGTCGACGGAGCCCGCCACCATGCCGCTCGACGAGCCGCCCTTGACTATCACGAATCCGCCGGACATCGTTATATTGCCGTTTGAATCTATGCCGTCGGTGTCTCCCGACGGGGTTGTGACGTCGAGATATCCGCCCGTTATGTTGACGAGGGGTGTGCTCGCGCCCTTGGTCGCGTTGATGCCGTCGTCGTTGCCGTAAACGAAGGTCGTTCCGCCCGATACGGTTATCACGTTGGCCTCGAGCCCCTCGTGAGACTCGGCAACGTTGACCGTACCTCCCGAGATTATGAGCGCGCCGTCGGCGTGCATGCCGTCGTCGGCCGAGGTTATCGTGACGCTGCCGCCCGATACCGTTATGTTCCCGAGGGCTCTTTCGCCGTTTTCGAGCTTGCCGTCGGCGTTTGCGTGGATGCCGTCGTCCTTTGCGTAAACCGTGACCGCGCCGCCCGTGATTATGACCTCGTTATACGCCTTTATCCCCTTTGATGAATACGTCGTCTTCTCCGAGCTGCCGCTCCCCGAGGACAGCTGCGTCCAGTCTCCCGTGACGGAGCCGTCCGAGACCGAGGAGATCAGGAAGCTGTTCATCCCCCTGTTTACCGCCCCGCCGGAGGTCGCCGCCCTGCAGTTTTCCGCCGAGGGCTCGGCGCCCGAGTCGGTGATGGCGAATATGACGTTCGAGTACCCGGCCGGCAGAATCGCCTTGAGCCCGTAATACGACGCCGTCCGGCCGCTGTAGACCATGGTCTCGTATTCGAATCCTATCCACACGCCCGCGCCGTCGTCGTCGTTATACAGATACGCGTAATATCCGTCGGACTGTGAGTAAACGCTCTTCGGGACTATCAGATATACCTCGTCGCCCGACTCCGCGGCCTCCCCGGCGTAGGAGGAGGTGAAAACGTTGAGCACCGCCTCGCCCGATATCTCGGCGTTATAGGCCGCGCTGATGCCGTCGCAGAAGGAATAGACGTCCACCTGCCCGCCCTGTATCGAGACCGTGCCCTTCTGTTTGCCTTTTTTCGAAACGTCGGTGTTCGACGTCTTTATCCCGTCGGAGGCGGTCGAGATCAGGGTGAGCGCCCCGGACTCGACGGTCACCGAATCGTTGCCCTTGAGGGCGTTGCCGGGGGCCGTCACCTTGAGGGTGATTTCTTTTATCTTCAGATCGTCCTTTGACTTAACCCCGTTGTCGTACGTCGAGGAGACGATCAGCGTCCCCTCTCCGTCGAGCTTGAGATCGCAGTCAGCCCAGATCGCGGCGTCGGGGTTGTCGTCGCTCTCCGAAGCCGACTCCGGCGAGCCCGTCCGGGCGTCCGTCACGACGTTATAACTGCCGTCCGCCGCCTTGGCCTTGACCTCGCCGGCGGAAACTACCTTCACCGGTGCGTCGGTTGAGCACGTCACGGACGCGCCGCTCATCACGAGCGTTATCTCGTCGTCCTCTCCCGCGTCGACAACTATCTGCCCCTCGGGGAGACTGCCCGAGAGGGTGTATTTTCCCGCCGCCGTGACGGTGTAGACGTTCCCCTCGTTCGTGAAGCTCCCGTCCTCCGTGGTCATCTCAAAATCTCCCGACGGGGTTTTTGAGTCGTCCGCGGGGTCGGACAGGAGTTCCGCCGTCGCGCTGACGGGCTCGGCGTCCGTGTTGCCGACCTTTTCGCCCGTCGTCACGGACGTCCCCGCGTTCCCTCCGCAGGAGCAGAGCGCTATCATCAGAACGGCGATAACCGCCGCCGTAAACTTTCTTGCGTTTTTCATGACAGTTCACCTCGCCTGATTATTTTACGGTACAATTATACCCCGTCGCTGTGAAGGTTATGCGACGGAAAATGTGAAAAGCTCGTGTTCCGCCGCCGAATTTTTAAAAATCTTCCCCGGAAACCCGGGGAAGAAAGGGGCTATTTACCGAGATCAATAATGGCAAGGTAATGCTGATTGTAGCTTGACGACACGACAACGCGCCCGTCACCGCAAGGGCAGATGTAGTCAAATCTGCCTTCGATAACGACAGGGGTTCCGCCGTTTCTTACTATAAGCGTGCTGACGGCAGTGCCCGGTCCGTCGAGAACTGCCGCCCTGATATCGTCGGATCCGGTATCGATCTCGTACGCAACCTTATATCCGTAAGGCAGGCCCGAAAAGCCGCCTATTTCCGCCGCGCGGCGAATCCCGTCTTCTGTGAATTCTCCGATGGTCAGCATGCCCGGCCCCGTAAGTACAAAGGCCCGGTTATTGAACGAAACGGCGTAGTTGCTCATGCCGGACTGTGCGCGCAGAACCTGATCCTGCTCTGAGACGCGTTTCCCCGTGACGGTGTCGTAATACGAAACGTAAAGTCCCTTTTTCTCGTTATCGGTGTAGGTTTTGAGCGTGGTCACGGCAAGCCGATGATTTTTCCTGTCGAGCGCCATTCCGGTCGTGGAATCATATTCCTCCGTGGCGGTTGCCGAGCCGGTCCTGAGATCGACCGACAACAGATAGTATTCGCATCTCACAAAAAGCATATCTCCGTCTCGGATAATTTCTTCCATCCTGTGCTGACGCGGAATATCAATTTTTCCGGTCTTTTTCAGCGTTGCGGAATCATATATCAGCAGCGCGTTGCCGTGCTCAGGCGCAACGATAAAGCATCCGTCGCCCGCCGCGACGGCATTAAGAGCCGCCTCGTCGTTCTCGGACGAGATCATGCCGATATATTTGCCATCGGCGCGATATACGTAAACACCTATGCCAACAGGTAACGCCACGGTACCGTTCTTTTTGTCGTATGCCGGTCTGCCGACTATCGCCGGCGTTCCATAATCTTTGACAGACTTCAGCTTGATTGTCTTTGCACCGTCGACCGCTTTTAGCAGCTTTTCTGCATTCGTACCAGTCTGCGACACGGCATTACCGAACGAATCAATGCGCATCGCCAGTTCCGGGATCATCCTGCCTCTCGTTATATCGTCGTCCATCACAAACAGGCCGTCCTCAAGAGAGCCAGTGCGTGTGATGTCTATCAGATCAGGTGTCATATCCACATAAATATACGCCAGCGCCTGTTTAAGAGACTGATCGTATGTCAGGACGTACCACACGCCGGTGCCCTCGTCATAGCACCTGATCAGACACGCCGTTCCGTCGACAAATCCCAGAAGCGCCTGATAGTCTGTCAGTGCCTCGGCATACTTCTTGGCGTACTTTTCCCCCGTTGAGCGGAACGACTCCGGAGGAGACAGATAAAATCCGTCCGCGCTTATCATCTCTTTGTCGCTTTGCCTCGACATCTCGGCGGCAAATTCCGCCAGCGCCGTCGGATAATACTCTTCTCCGAAAAGCTGATTGACCTCCTCGTCAGTCAGCGCAAAGAGAAATTTTGCATTAGTCGATGATGGAGTCAGGACGGCATCGCGATTTTTAATCGTATATGTGAGCAGTTTTTCGAGCGTTAAATCTTCCAGCCGCTCCGTTTTCCCTCCCGCGGATTTCTGATACGTTTTCCTGCTTACCTTGACAACACATTTATCAATCGAAAACTCAGCAGTTCTCTCCCCGTTGTCGCCTGTCCGGGTCCGGTATTTACCCTCTCCCGCGATAAGCTTTACTCCGTTTTGGTCAGTAACCTCGAAAGAAAGTCCTCCGTCTGTCGTCCCGGCTTCAATCCTTATCTTCGCCTGATTGTCCTCAGGCTTTTCTTCGAAAATATCGTAAACTGCTTTGTCCGCGCCGCGCGAAACGGTCAGGATAATCCTTCCCTTTTCAGGGTCGTCACCTTCTTCGTTTTCCTCATATCCGAAATTGTAATCTGCGATAAACCTGCAGGCCGATACCGGATCTTTTCCCGCTCCGTAAATCCAGTTTTCTCCGTATTCGATTGAAAAGTTCAAAACTGCCTCGGCCCTTCTTCGTACGTCTGCATTAACCTTTGAAAACATCTCTCCGGCAACGTCGGGAAGATCCGGGACCTCGAATCCAGCTTTGAACGAAAACGAAACGATTCTCCCGCGGCGGTCGGTAATCGAAACAGAAAGGACCGGCTGCGTCTCCGCTATCCGTTCGATTATCCCGGCAATCTCAAGGTAATACGCCGCATCAAGCCCGGTCAGTTCACTCGCCTTTTCGGAAATCAGCCCGCCGAGCTTTGTAAGACATTCCCCATCCACCGTGACGATTATTATCTTGTCCGGTACGATGCCGGACGAGAAATCCCGTCTGAAATCGGTTTTTGCCGTTTTGCTCAGATTGTCTGCTATCAGCCCGATGAGTTCTTTCCGCGAGTCTGCGTTTTCTTCGGTTTCTCCGCCGTTCTGAATTTCGGCATATTTCCGTTCAAGGTTTTCCATAGCTGCGCGGAGGATGCCGTAAACTTCCGGCGAAATCGGAGATTTATCATTTTTCTCCGGGTTGATGGAAGACGCGTCAAGTTTTTCCGTCGCGCCGCTTATCAGAAAATAGTACTGATTGTTCTCTGACCTCCGGAAATAAGAGGAATTTCCTCCGGACGTCATTTTGAGTGCGGCGCGCACTTTGCCGTTCGTCATGTCCTCGGTAATGCGGAGTCCGAACTCTGCCTTGCCGGATTTGAGTTCTATCTTTTTCTCCGAATCCTTGCCGATCCTGCCGCCCGAAATCGAAAACACGATATCGTTCATGAGGCCCGCCGCATCTGCCGAAATCGAAAGGTCCGCACTCTCGGAAACGTTTTCCGATGAATCGATTTCGATTATATCTCCGAGCGCGGACTTCAGCTCAGGAAACATCATTCCGAAAGCTTCCTTGGCCTCTTTCGCGTAATCGGGTACGGACAGCGCCACCGAAGCGTATATTCCCGCTGCCGCCGCTATAATGACCGCGAGCGATATCACAACTATAATCGCCGGGGCGATCTTTGCCTTTTCCTTCTTTTTTGTTTCTTCGGTTATTTCAGTCATGCTTTACCTCCTGCCGTGCAAAATTATGCGCCGTGTATTTTCAGTTTATTATCCTGTTCCAGTCGAAAAGCTCTCCGGGGTCCGGTTTTTTGGTCGCGTATTCCTGATGTCCTATGACGTGATCCCGGTCGCGCGGGATGCCGTAGGTTCCGCATATATCGCTGAGAAGCGCCCCGAGCGCCTCGTACTGTGCGTCGGTATATCCGATCAGCCCCTCGTCGAGGGCGGCGTACTGCTCGGCCGTTATATACCTGAGCATTTCGCTCTCCGAACCCATGGCGAGAAGCTCTATGCCTATCGAATACCTGTTCATTCTGTCCTTGAGCCGCGCGTCGTTCTTCCAGGTACCCACCCCGGCGTGCCATGCGCAGCGGTATTCGGGCATGAAACAGTATATTTTCCCTTCCCTGTCTATGACGTAGTTGGTGCTGACCTCGCTTTTCAGATAGATATCCTTTATATCGTCGACGACGTAGGGGTCGGTCGGCTTGGCCTTGACGTTGCTTGAGAAATGTATCATCACGAACTCGATATCCCTGTCGCGCTCGAAAGAGTAGTTCTCGACCGGCGTCATGTAATATTCTACCGAAAGCGGCGACATATCGCGGAAAGCGGTCTGTTCCTCCGGCTCCGCGGTCGTTTCGGTCGCGGGTACGGGATCGGTCTCGGTTGCTTTTCCGGTCGGCTTTGAAGTCGTTTCGGTCGCCGGGACGGGGTCCGTCTCCGCCGCCTTTTCCGTGACCGAACTTTCGCCCGGCGCGGACTCGGTTTCCGTCGGGATATCGGTGAGCCCTTCGGTGCCCTTTTCGGTGCTAACGCTCTCGACGAAGCCCTCCGTCGGGACGGGAAAATCGCGCCGCGCCGTGGCGGCGCCTCCCGGTGCCCCTCCCTGCGCCGTGCACGAGACAAGCGTTATCGCGGCGATCACTGCCGCCGCCGAGCCTTTAAGATCCATGATAAAAGTCCCTCCGTCGGTGAAATTATATCACCCCGGGCGGTTTTTGTAAATCCCCGCCGCGTATTTTAGATTTTCCGCTTGCATTGAAAAGCCGCGGATGGTATAATTATCCCACATATATAAAATGGAGGGATGTTTCAATGATGGGACCGCCTCCCGGAAACGGGACAGACAAACTCAGAGAGCCGAAGCCGAAGAGCGTCAGAGAGGTGCCGGGATACGTCTGGCGCATAGTCTCGAAGTTCACGTACAGACTCTTCTACATTTTCCGCCTCGTATGGGAGACGCGGCCGTGGATCCTGTTCCTTATGATGTTCACGGCGATAGTGAACGGCGTCCTGCCGGTCATAGCCGCGAAGATCTCGGCGGCACTCATCGACGAGCTCGCGACGGCGTGGCAGACGGCGCAGGCCGGAGGAAAGGTCGCCGGGGGCGTCGTGACGCTCCTCATAGTCCAGGCGGTCTATCAGGTCGTCTCCGGGGTGATAGGACAGGTGTCGTCCACCCTCTCGAGCATCGCCGGAGAGCTCGTCGTCAACCACGTCAACGTCAAGATAATGAAAAAGGCGATGGAGATCGACCTCGCCGACTACGACACTCCGGATTTCTACGAAAAGCTCGAGAACGCGAGCCGCGAGGCGGGACACCGTCCCATCCAGATCCTCCAGGCGAGCTTCAATATCGTCAGCCGCCTCATTTCGATCATAACATTCGTCGTGATCCTCTGGGCGGTCAGCCCCTTCGCGCCCTTCGTCATGGCTGCCTTCGCGATACCCTCGGCGGTCATCACCTTCATATACCGCAAGAAAAACTTCAATTACATGCGCCACCGCTCCAAGGACCGCCGTCAGCTCAACTACTATTCCTCGCTGATGACGAACAAGGACCTCGCAAAGGAGGTCAAGATCTTCAACCTCGGCGGGACGTTCATAGACAGATACCGCTCGGTCTTCGCGAAATATTTCTCGGGGCTCAAAAAGCTCTTCGTCGCCGAGGGCGTATGGCAGACCCTGACCTCTATCGCCTCGACCTGCGTGATGACGCTGCTTTACGTTTTCATCGCCTCGGGAGTGAGCGGTGGTAAATACTCCGTCGGTGATTTCTCGCTCTATTCCGGCGCTCTCATTTCGGTCGCGTCGGGGGTCAGCGCCCTGATCGGCATCTTCGCCTCGATCTACGAGGGGACGCTCTTCATCGACAACCTCATCGTCTTTATGGAGAGAAAGCGCACCGTCGTGCCGGTCTCGGACGGACAGCCGCGCCGGCTGACCCGCCACGTCGCCCACAGATTTGAGCTCAAAGACGTTTCGTTCAGCTATCCCGGCAGCAGCAAGCGCGTCATCGACCACGTCAATCTCGTGATAGAAGAGGGCTCGACCGTCGTGCTCGTCGGGCTGAACGGCGCCGGCAAAACGACGCTCATAAAGCTCCTCACGAGACTTTACGACCCGACCGAGGGCGTCATCCTCCTCGACGGCTACGACATCCGCGAGTATGAGGTCGGGGACGTCTACTCGGCATTCGGCATCATTTTCCAGGATTTCGGCAAATACGCGGTCAGCGTGAGGGAGAACATCGTGTTCGGTCAGATCAGCCGGCCGTTCGACGAGGAAAACGTGACCGAGGCCGCGCGGAGGAGCAACTCCGAGGGCTTTATCAGCGCCCTCCCCGGCGGCTACGACACTCCGCTCATGAAGTACTTTGAAACCGACGGCATAGAGCTCTCGATAGGCCAGTGGCAGAAGCTCTCCATCGCCCGCGCGTTCTATTCCGACACCGACATACTGATCCTCGACGAGCCGACCGCCTCCCTCGACGCGATAGCCGAGCAGGAGATATACCGCCAGTTCGACGAGCTCCGCCGCGACCGCACGACGATATTCGTGTCTCACCGGCTCTCGAGCGCGACGACGGCGGACAAGATAGTCGTGCTCGAAAACGGCAAAGTAGTCGAGATCGGCACCCACGCCGAGCTCATGGCGGCGAAAAAGCAGTACTACGAGCTGTTTTCCGCCCAGGCCGAGCGTTATATCGCCTCGGCGGAGGAGATCCGCGATCACGCTGGGAAACAGGAAAGCTGATTTTTCAAAGCACAGAGCCGCGTTTTACCGCGGCTCTTTTTGTTACTTCGTCAAAAGTCATTTTATTCCGATATATCGCGACCGTCCGAAAACAGCGAAGCGATTTCCTTCGATATGATGAGTATATCCTCCTCATAATTCGGCTC
>JAFZCF010000021.1 GCA_017552165.1 Clostridia bacterium | reverse complement strand
TGCCGCGATGGGAAATGCCGCTCAGATGCATCGCCTCGGAGATCTGTCTCCCGGTCAGGCGGGTTGTGGCAAAAACCTTCGACGCGTCATAAGTTATATCGATAGGGCCCGTCACGAGCTTGTCTTCCGCGCTGACGCATAACGAAAGCGAGACGATCAGCATAGCCGCGGCGACGAACGCACAAATAATTCCGTTGATTTTTTTCATTTTCCGCTTCCCCTTTCAGGTTTTGCTCATGTGCATGACGATTCCGTGCGGAAGCACCTTGGCGACAAATCTGTAAAATTTGAAGAACGCCCGCGGCGTATACACCCCGCGGCCCTTTTCCGCCGCCCTGAGCCCTTTCAAAGCGACCTTGTCGGGATTGCATCTCGGCAGAGTGTCAAACGTGTGAGACGTTCCTTTTTTTATCCCCGCGACGGGCAGGAACTCGGTCTCCATCGGGCCGGGGCAGACCGCGCAGGCGTTTATCCCCTGTTTTTTCAACTCAAAACGAAGGGCGCGGGTAAAGCTCATCACGTACGCTTTCGTGGAGCAGTAGGTCGCCATCCTCGGGTTAGGAGCGAACGCTGCGATCGAACACACGTTGAGTATGAAAGATCCCCTGCTCATATATCTCAGGGCAAAGGTGGTCAGCACCGTCAGCGCCTGGCAGTTCAGGTTCACTATCCTTCCCTGAGTCATGGGGTCGGACTCGGCGATATCGCCGATAGTCCCGAAACCGGCGTTGTTGACAAGCGCTATCAAACTGGGCGATTCCGCGGTCAGCTTCCCGGTGACAGCACCGATGCCCGAATCGGTCGTCAGATCCGCCGGAACGGGAACTATCACGTTACCGAACTGGGAGCGCAGGGCGCTGAGACGCTCGGCGCGACGGGCGACTGCCCATATCTCGTCGTATCTGCCCGAGGCCGCCATGTGTTTTATGAATTCGAATCCAAGCCCCGATGACGCCCCCGTGACTATCGCAATTTTCTTTTTTTCAGACATGTTTCGCTCCTCTGACGTCTCCGCCCATTAGATAGATGGCATCATACTCGTTTAAAAGTCTCGAATAGATCCTGAGATCGTATCTCGCCTGTATCGACTCGCTTGTGAGATTCGTTGTAATGAAGGTCGGAAGCTTGTCGTTCAGTCTCGAGTTTATCACGTTGTACATGCATGAAACAGAAAACGTACTCCCGAACTCGGTCCCCAGATCGTCAATGACAAGCAGCTCGCAGCTGAGATATTTCTCCGTCTTTGATTCGGTTTCGCTGTCATATCCGCGGTGAAAATGTTCGTACTCGAAATCGGAGATCATGCCGCCTGCGGTGGCGAACACCGTCTCGTGCCCGCCGTCGACGACGGCTCCCGCGACCGAGACGGCGATGTGCGTTTTGCCTACCCCGGGGCCTCCCATGAGGAGGATGTTCGGCGACGAGCGCGAAAATCCGGACGCGTATTTTTTCAGATATCCGAGCACAAGGCTGTTGTTCTTTTTTGCGTCGGCATTGCCGCCGTAATACGAGAGATCAAAGGTATCAAAACTGCATTTACCGGTAAGCTGTCCTATACCGCAGCTCTCGTATTCCGCGCGGCGAAGCTCTTTTTTGATGCATTCGCACATTTCAATCCCGTCCCATCCGGTGTCGGAGCAAACGGGACAGCGGTATTTCGCCGTGTCGTAATCGGCGGGATAGCCGTTTTTTTCGAGGAGCCCGGCCCTTTCCGCGCGAAGAGAAACTATCTGCTCTCTCAGCGAGGCAAGCCGTGTCTCCGCCGTCTCTCCGCCGCCCTTTGCGGCGCCGAAAAAGCCGAGGCCGAGGTCTTTGAGCTTTTCGTCGATCTCACGCAAGGTGGGTATCCCCGCCGTCAGCTCCGCGCGCCTTTTTTCGGCAAGCTCTTCCGCCTCTATCCTTCTGACTTCGTATTCGCGCACGATACGCGCGTAGTTCTGCCTGTTATAGC
>JAFZCF010000020.1 GCA_017552165.1 Clostridia bacterium | reverse complement strand
CCATAATTGATCAACCCGACAGATGATTTTGCCGCATCCCCGTACGAAACACGCTTCCCGAGATAGTTGAGATAAATGACACTGTCACCGAGGAGAGAACCTGCCTTTGAGGAAGCCACGACCCGTTCAGGTTCAAACCACATGCAGAAGCCCATGCCCGCTTCATGACTGGCGTCCGAGATCTGTCTCAGACCGTCGCCGGCGTAGGTTTCCGACGGATACCAGTTTCCTACTTCGTTAACCCAAGCCGACGGGCTTGTGTTGCCCTTGCCGTACCATCCGGCGTCGATCTCGTAAACACAGTTGAAATTTTTAATCACGTCATTTCCGGATAGAGCTCCGATGTACTCAAGATCATGTTCAGCTCCGGAGATGGGAGAGCAAACGAACACGTTTTGTTTGTAATCTCGACGCCCGGTATAACGCATTAGGTTATGCTTTATTATCCATCTGCGCCAAATATTTTGTCCCTCCTGCCAGTCGCCGTCTTTATAGAAAAGAAGGACAGTACCGGGGAGCTTAAATCGTTCCCCTCCCGTCATCACGGACCTGAAGTATTTCTGCCCTGCCTGCACGAGAATCGATCCCTGCGACGGTTTGAAATTCGCAGACCAGCTTCCCTGCCAGTTTACAGCCACTATCACACCGCCTCCCGCGTCGCATGACACGTTAAAGTAAGGCAGATAGGTGCTCGTTGACATTCCGTTATCTGTTTCGATTTTTCTGCTGGACCTTATTCTTTCCTCATACGGAGTATAGTCAGTCTCATCATACCCGAGCGAACCCCGGTTGTAGTGCAGAGTGTAGGGCCCATCATCTGTCCCGGTAACGTTAGAATTGACGCTGTAAAGGCTTCCGATCGGCTCCGTCGTGTATTCCGAAAGATTTGTCAGATACGCGTCGTATTCAACAATCGGAAAACCGGGATAAAAAGTGTACCGCACGTCGATCTGCAGCAACTCGTCCTCGCAGACGTAAACGACGTCCCATACATCCCGCTCGGCGGGATCGTCGGTATCGGGAAAATCCGTGACGGTTCCGATAGAAACGACCGTTTTCTTCCATGACAGAGAGCGGGAATTCTTCTGCCCCGCGCTGAAGCTTACGGGAGGCAAGTCGCTGTCCGTGACATTATCGCGTATCCAGTTTTTTACGGCGTCAAAATCGCCGTACCGCGAGAGAAAGCCGTCCCCCGCGATTGGTTCAAGATTTTTTTCTCCCATTTCAGTCCCGACGGGTACGCCGGTCGGACTTGCTCCCGAGCAGGATGCGAGCGGCAGAAGCATTATCGCCGTCATGATCGACGACGCGATTTTGATTATTCGTTTCATCAAAAGAACCTCGCGGCATCTGTCCGGCGGGCGGACTAATCAATCGTCACCGACGTCGAGGTCGGATATGTACATGTGACCGAACTGAGTGATGAAATTCTTACGCGCCTGCAGATCGTCTCCGAGGAGCGTGTCGAAAATGACAGCAGTATCGTAGGGATCCGCCTCGCTGACCCTTATAAGGCGGCGCGTGGCGGGGTTCATCGTCGTTTCGGCCATCATTTCCGGATCGTTTTCGCCGAGTCCCTTTGAGCGCTGTATGCGGTATTTATCGTTTCCTATCCTGTTAAGTATCCTCGCCTTTTCCGCCTCGTCGTAGGCATAATACGTCTTGTCTTTGACGTTTATCTCGTAAAGCGGAGTCTCGGCAATATAGATCCTGCCCATTTTTATAAGGGTCGGGAGGAGCCTGTAAAACAGAGTAAGCACGAGCGTGCGAATCTGGAATCCGTCTTTGTCGGCATCGGTACAGATTATTATTTTGTTCCATCGGAGCAGATCGGGAGAAAACTCGGCGATGTCACCCTTGACTTTCCCTTTTATCTCAACTCCGCATCCGATGACCCGCAGCAGATCGGTGATGATGTCGCTCTTAAATATTCTCTCATAGGACGCTTTAAGACAGTTCAGGGTCTTTCCGCGAATTGGCATTATCGCCTGGAACTCCGCGCTGCGCGCCGTCTTTACCGACGAAAGGGCGGAATCGCCCTCCACTATATAGAGCTCGCGCTTTTCGGGATCCTTTGAGCGGCATCCGACGAACTTTTCGACCCTGTTCGCCATATCTATGGTGCCTGTCAGTTTTTTCTTTATCTCGATACGCTGCGACTCTGCTTTTTCTCTCGCTCTCTTGTTTACAAGGACGGCGGCCGCGATCTTTTCTGCGTCCTGCTTGTTTTCCGCAAAATAGACCTCGAGATTATGACGCAGGAAAGAGGTCATCGCCTCGGCGATAAAGGTGTTGGTTATGGATTTTTTCGTCTGATTTTCGTACGACGTGTTGGTCGAAAAACTGTTTGACACAAGCACAAGACTGTCGGAAACGTCCTGGAACGAGATTTTTGATTCGTTCTTGAGATATTTTCCCGCGCTCTTTATAAACTTGTCTATCTCGGCAACAAAGGCCGAGCGAACAGCCTTATCAGGCGAGCCGCCGTGCTCGAGAAAACTCGAGTTGTGATAATATTCCGTAAGACTGACGGTATTCGAGAAGCAGAACGACACCTCTACCTTCAGAGTGTAATCGTCCTTGTCCTCGCGGTCGCGCCCGCGCGTCTCCGTGCTCCAAAGCACCGGCTGAGTAAGTGAATTTTCCCCTGCGAGCTCCTTTATGTAGTCAGCGATACCGTTTTCGTAAATGAACTCGTATTCGTCGAACGTCTTGCCGTTCTGCCACCTGAGAATGAACTTTACGCCGGAATTGACGACGGACTGCTTTTTCAGAGTGTCCTTGTAGTAATCGAGCGGGATTGCAATGTCGGTAAACACCTCGAGGTCGGGCTTCCAGCGGCATACAGTTCCGCTTTTTTTCGCGCCGCGGGGCGCGTCGTAAACGTTGAGTTCCCCGACGGGCTCTCCCTTTTTGAAGGATATTTCGCTGACCTTGCCGCCCCGGTATGATCTCACGTTCATATATTCCGAGCTGTATTGCGTTGCGCAGGCGCCGAGCCCGTTAAGGCCGAGAGAATATGTATATGACGACGCCTCGCTGTTGTTGTCGTATTTACCGCCGGCATAGAGCTCACAATATACGAGCTCCCAGTTGTACCGTCCCTCTTTTTCGTTCCAGCCGAGCGGTACGCCGCGCCCCGAGTCCTCGACCTCGACGCTGTGATCGGAAAAAGCGGTGATGATGATAGTATCGCCGTGTCCTTCCCTCGCCTCGTCTACAGAGTTTGATATTATCTCGAAAACGGAGTGCTCGCAGCCCTCGAGCCCGTCAGAGCCGAAAATGACCGCAGGTCTTTTTCTGACTCTGTCAGCGCCCTTAAGGGAAACTATGTCCTGATCTCCGTATTCCGCCGGTCTAGTTTTTGACGCCATATTGTTTTTCTCTTCCTTTCGCTCCGCGCTTGAAAAAAGCGCCGCCGCGTGATATAATTTTCGTATGAGTAATTTAAGTTTGAACGAAACGGCGAAGCGCCTCTTCGCCGCCGAAAAAATAGAATATTTCGGTATGATACCGTTTGAATTCTGCAAGGTTATCAACGAACCCCTGCTGAAAAGACGCGTTTCTTTTGAGCCAAAAACAGCGATACTCTTTCTAGTGCCTTATTATACCGGGGAGCATCCCGGCAGAAACGTATCGCTCTACGCGGTATCAAGGGATTACCACATTTATTTCAAAGAACTGTTCGCCCGCCTCGAGAGCGCGCTTTCGGCTTTTTTCCCGGGCTACGGATTTAAGGGATTCGCAGATCACTCACCTATCGGAGAGACCGTCGCCGCCTCAAGATGCGGCCTCGGCGTCGTAGGCGAAAAGTTTCAGCTCATAAACGGGAAATACGGAAGTCACGTCTTCATCGGCGAGATTTTGACCGACGCCGCAGCTGACGTTTTCAACACAACCGAGCCCGCCGAGTGCCCGGGATGCCACAGATGCTCCGAGATGTGCCCTTCGCCGGATGAATGTTTTTCGGGGCTCAATCAGAAGAAAGGCGAGCTTGACACAAAGACGGCGGAGTTGATCGCCTCAACCGGAATGATATGGGGCTGCGACGTTTGCCGCACAGTTTGTCCGCTCAACCGTAAAGCGGCTCTGACTCCGATCGAGTTCTTTTATCGCGGCAATCTCGAATACGTGACTACCCGAACGCTCTCGGAAATGAGCGACGAGGAGTTTTCGGAGAGAGCGTACTCTTTCAGGGGACGCCCGGTGATCACCCGCAACGCCGCGTATCTTGAGTCCGTTTCACATAATCAAATACCTTTGGAATTATACCATAAAACGGAAGATAAGTCAAATCATGAAAGCTGAAAGAACCGGTACGCTGAGCAGCGCCGTCCTGCTGATTCTCAGCGCCTACACGGCGATAAGCACCCTTGTCGTCACGGTATGCGAGATGACGGAGGCGGTCCCCGCCGCGACCCTGAACCTCGCAATGTCGGGAACTGAATATTTTTTTCGCGCGTTCACCAATCTGAGCAACTGTCTTGCCGGGATCGTATCTATCCCCGTAGCTGTTTACGCCGCTGTTTCTCTTTTCGGAAAGCGCAAAACGCGCGTCCCGCGTTTTCTTGTCGCCCTGGTTTTTGTCACGTGCTCCGCGACCTCGCTGACTTTTTTCACGGTTCTTCTGGGATTTGCTCCTCAAATGGCTTTCCGCTCTCCCGGCGCCGTCCTCTTTCTTTACGGCGGGTATCTTTTTCTGTTCCATCTCATAAATCCCGTCGTCTTCGCGGCTGTGTTTCTGATAATGAAAACGAAAGGCGAGACGCCCCTAAAAGCGTTTCCGCTCGGCGCCGTTCCGGCAGTACTCTACGGAATTTTGTACACCGTCGAGGTCGTTTTGCTCCGAAAATGGACAGATTTTTACAATTTCACTAGGGGCGGCAGTGTCCTGTGGTCCGTTGTCTCAGCCGCTGCGGTCTTGATCCTTGCGCTTGTCATATCGTTTTTTCTGCTTATTGTCAGAAGAAAAATCTCATCACGTACGGAAAGAGAAAGCGAAAACTGATTTGACGAGTTAAACAAAAGAGGTGCCGCGAAATGTTTGCCGATAAAATGAAAGATCGAATTGAAACGGAAAGAATGGTTCTTTTCCCTTTCACGTGCGAAAATCTGTCGCTTTTTAACAGGGATCTCGGACTTTTTGAAAAAACCTACGGCGTGACTTACAGGGGCGAGGAGCTCGACTATCTGCTCAAAGATTTTTTGGTGAAACTCGAGGGCGAGATCGCCGCAGATCCCGACAATTATCTTTTTTTCACGGAGTTTCTTTTGGTTCTCAAAGAAAACAGTCATATAATCGGCTCGATTGATTTCAAGTACGTGCCGAATGACGGGAAGACCGAGGTCGGTTACGGTCTCAATCCCGAATATACGGGGCACGGGTATATGACGGAGGCGCTCCGCGCGTTTTTAAATTTCGGAAAATCTCTCGGCGTCAAAACCGTCTGCGCGGAGACCATTCCGTCAAACGTAAAATCGCAGAACGTTCTTAAGCGTTGCGGCTTCCGTTTCCTTCGCGATGAAGGCAATCTGTGGTGGGAAAAGTCCCTGTAAAACCGGCTGTCAGTTATCCGCGGCGCGGTGTCCGCCTATCTGACGGTTGCGCGCTATCGTCGTGGCCCCGTCCGAAAGATCCATACATTTGAGTACGGCGTTTTTGCCGTACTTTTTCTTCAGGCATATCTCGGCGCTCTGTAAAAGCCGCTCTCTCATACCGACGGC
Organism: Clostridia bacterium; assembly: GCA_017552165.1. The sequence continues at coordinate 2,001 of JAFZCF010000020.1, read as the reverse complement.
CCGCTCGGCGGCAATACGCCTTTCGGTCGCTTCGGGATCGTCAAAAATGCTCATCTGGACGTGTCTGCCGGCCGTTTTCTTCTTCCATCCCTGCATTACGTTATTCGCAACTACGTACATACGGCGTATTGTAAGAGATCTGTCCGTGATGCGGTCGTAGAGCTCGGCGACCTTTTTCATTATGATCCTCGTCGACGACGTGAACCTGCCGAGATTTATCGAGCCGTGCGCCTGCCCGGGAGCCCGGCGGCCGTATCTGTCAATCTCGATCTTACCGTCGTATACGTTCCCGTCCCTGAGATTTTCAACGTCATATCCGATCGTCAGAATTATCTGGTCCGTTACAAGCCCGTTTTCAACAAGATCGAGAACGAGCAGATCGGTCATTTCGAGGACAATAATCCTTCCTTTTTCAAAGCTGTACGGCTGTGAGAGCACCTGCCCGGAACTTAAGCTGCTGCTTTCGGGCACATACTCCCTGACGTCGGAAATCTCGGTCGGATCCCAGCCCCACGCGTGATCGATAATGAACTCGGCGTTCACGCCGAACTCTTTGTAAAGCCGCCTGTCGTCGGTCAACGAACGGCGCGCGACGTCGCCCATCGTGAACATTCCCATTGCGTTCAGCCGGCGCGCGATGCCCGGCCCGATACGCCAGAAATCGGCGAGTCTGTCATATTCCCAAAGCGTCGTGCGGTACGACATGACGTCGAGCTCGGCTACTATAAGGCCCTCCCGGTCGGGGGTAGCGTGCTTTGCCACGATATCCATGGCGATCTTTGCGAGGTACAGATTCGTCCCCACCCCCGCCGTGGCCGGTATTCCCGTCTCGTGCAGAACGTCGCGGATAATCTTAAGTGCAAAATCCCGCGGGGCGAGGCCGTTTGTAAGATAAGACGTCGCGTCGATGAACACCTCGTCGATCGAATACGCAAAGATGTCCCGCGGAGATACGTGCCTCAGATATATCGAATAAATGACGGAGCTGACGCGGATGTATTCGGCCATCCTCGGCGGCGCCTTTATGAAATCCAGTTCGAGTTCCGGTCTCTCTTTCAGCTCCACGCAGTCGTCAGACGCACCCTCGAAGGGGCGTCCGCGCAGGGCCTTTTTGCGCTCCGCGTTGATTTTCTTAACGCGCCGGATAACCTCAAAAAGTCTCACCCTTCCGGGAATGCCGTAGGATTTCAGGGCCGGAGAGACAGCGAGACAGATGGTTTTTTCCGTCCTGGACTCGTCGGCAACCACAAGATTCGTCGAAAGGGGATCTCTGTTCCTCGCGGCGCACTCGACCGAGGCGTAAAAACTCTTTAAGTCTATCGCGATATAGACCCTGCCGCTGTCGTCCGTCATATCGCCGGGTCCCCGCCCATGACGGGCACGAAACCGCCTCCGCTGCCGATCTTTTTTATTATGAATCTGACGACGCCGCTTATCCTCATCCTGTCTATCGAAAGGGTCATGCCGGGATAAAGCGCTTCGTTTTCGTACGCGAGTATCGTCTCTCCGTCGGGACCGAACCCCCTGAAGCGTTTCAGGGTGATTCCGCCGTCCTCATCGAGCGCGGCGACAATCTCGTTTTTTTCGGCGTACCGTCTGTTCTCAACCACCACGAGATCTCCGTCCGAGATGCATGCGTCCTCCATGGAGTCCCCGCGCGCCGTGAGTATAAAAACGTCCGATTTGCCGAAGATCGAGGCAGGCAGTCTTACGTATTCGACGATTTCCGCGCGGTCGAGTATCGGGTCGCCGCACATCGCAGAGCCGACGACAGGCGCCGCGCTCGTTTCCTCGCGCAGAGTTTCCGTCTTAGGGGTACCGTAATGCCTGCGGCTGTACGAGATTATTCCCTTCTCATCCATTTCTGTCAGATATGCGTGGACGCAGCTCCTCGACATGCCGGCGTCGGCGGCAATCTGCGTAATCGTCGGCTCGACGCCTTCCTTCAGTTTCCAGTATTCGATTATCTCGACGATCCTGCCGATCTTTTCACTGCTTTTG
>JAFZCF010000019.1 GCA_017552165.1 Clostridia bacterium | reverse complement strand
CCGGCGTCGGTGACAAGGGCGCAGGTCTCGCCGCCCGCGAGCCGGTCGGCGATCTCGCCCCCCGCCTTTACGACGTTGTATTTCTGATATATGACTGTCGGCTTTGATATCTCAAAGTGAGAGAGGAGTTTCGCCGTCACGCGCGTGTCCTCCGCAGCGATGAAATCGCACTCGCGCAAGACTTTTAGGGCGCGGAGAGTTATATCGTCGAGATTCCCGATCGGGGTCGCGACGAGATATAGCGCGCCTTTTTCGGTTTTGTTTTTTTCGTTTTCCGAAGTCATTCCGGCCATTCCCCGTTTGAGTAAATATATTCGGCGTCGGCCGTCGTCCGGCCGTTCTCGTCGGTCAGAAACAGAGGGCGCAGCAGACGGCATCCTTCGCCGCCGCCCTTTTTGCCCTCGATGAGGACGAGGCACGGCGAGATCCGGGGGTTGCCGTGGACGAACACCATGCGCTTGGGAGCGAGCCCGCTTTCCTTCATCGCGCAGATAAGCTCGGGGAGCCTGTCCGGGCGGTAAACGCAGCAGAATCTCCCGCCGTAGCGGAGTATTCCCGACACGGCCCCGACAAGCTCCGATACCGTACCGTAGACCTCGTGTCTCGCGGCGTATTTTCCCTCGTCGGAGTTCGGCCGTCCTCCCGCCGCGCGCATGTACGGGGGATTTGAGAACACCGTATCGGCGCACCCGTTCCATTCCCTGATATCGGCGCACACGGCGTCAATCACGTCGCCGAGGCCGTTCGCGACGGCGTTCCGGCGGGTGAGATCGGCGTAATACGGCTGTATCTCAAGGGCGGTTATTCTGCGGAATTTGCCGCGCTTTGCGAGGAGCATCGAGATTATCCCGCTCCCCGATCCGAGCTCGAGCGCGTGCCTTTTCGGCTCTTTTCTGATGAACGCGGCGAGCATCAGCGCGTCCGTGCCGAAGGCGAGTCCCGAGGGATCCTGAAGAAGTCTGATGCCCTCGTTCACCTCGGTGACGGTCTCTTTTTTTTCAGTCATAAGTCTTTTTAAGTTCGGCGAACAGGGGGACGGACTCTCTTATGGTCTCCTTGCTTACGCAGAAGGCAGCGCGGGCGTATCCGGGACAGCCGAAGCTGTCTCCCGGCACGATAAGCAGTCCGAGCTTTTTCGCTCTCTCGCTCATGTCGCTGGAGCTGCCGTCCGGCGCCTTTACGAGGAGATAAAACGCTCCGTCCGGCGGGACGAAGTCAAATCCCAGTTTTGTAAGAGCGGAGCAGAGGACGTTCCTGTTTTCGCGGTACAGCGACACGCTGCATTTTTTGTCGGCGTGCTCTGCTATCACCCTCTGCATGAGGGAGGGGGCGCATACGTAGCCGAGCATACGTCCCGCGCCGCAGGCCGCGTCGAATATCTTTTCCGCGCCGTCGGCCGAGGGGAATACCGTAAGATATCCGATACGCTCGCCGGGCAGCGAAAGCGACTTTGAAAATGAATTGCATATCACGGTGTGCGGATAGAAATCGGGGATGAACGGCGGTTTTGCCCCGTAATATATCTCCCTGTACGGCTCGTCGGATATTATGTATATCCGCTCGCCGAGCTCGTCGGATTTTTTATCGAGGAGTTTGCCGAGGGCCGCGAGCTTTTCGGCTGAATATATCTTTCCCGAGGGGTTGTTCGGCGAATTGAGTATGACCGCGCGCGTCCCGGGCGTCAGCGCCTTTTCGATCCCGTCAACGTCGAGATCAAAATCGTCGCCGGTATTTGGTACGACGACAGCTCTCCCGCCGGCTCCCGAGGTAAATACCCGGTATTCCGGGAAAAACGGGGCGGGGATGACGATCTCCGGCCTTTTTTTTGTGACGAGCGCTTTAATTGCGATAACAAGAGCGGCGGCCGCCCCGCAGGTGACGTAGGTCAGCTCGGGGAGCGCGCCCTTTACCGTCGCGGCGATGGCGGCGCGGGCGTCGTAAAGACCCGGTGCTGAGGTATAACCGTGAAGGGCGAGCGACGGCTCGGACGATATGAGCTCGGCCATCGTTGCGGTCACGGCCGCCGGCGTCGGCACGGCGGGGTTCCCGAGACTGAGGTCGCATATTTTTTCACCGCGCGCACGCGCGGCTTTGCCGTATTCGAAAAGTTCTCTTATCGCCGAGCGTTCTCTTCCCAGCGCAAGGACGTCTGTTGAAAGATTGGGTTCCATGTTGCTCCTCTTTTCGGTCATTATATTCTGTCAGCTCTCGCTTCGGTGATTTCCGCCTTGATCCCTTTTTCGGCGAGCATCTTTTGCAGCTCTGCCGCGGGATCGATCCTGTCGGAACCGAGAAGCGAGACCAGCAGTTCCTCCTGCTTTTCCTCGGGGAGGGAAAACAGCATTTTTTTCGCCGCTCCGTTCACGATCGGTGAATCGCTCCCAGTGAGCCGGGGGATCATCCTGTCGGCGAGCGGGGCAAGGTCGAGATGTTTTACGGTAAGCGTGAATTTAATCATTTTCCTTTGAGCTCAACGACGGTGACGCCGGTGTCTCCCTCCCCGTAAACCCCGGATCTGAACGATACCGAGCGCGGGTCTTTTATAAGTCTGGCGGATATCGCCGAGCGCAGAATGCCCGAGCCCTTGCCGTGGATTATCGTGACTCTCTCGAGATTCGCGAGTATCGCGCGGTCGAGATAGCCGTCAATATCGTGCCACGCCTCCTCGGCGGTTTTTCCCCTGACGTCGATCGAAGGCCTTATATCGTCGGCTGCGGTCGACACGAAACTGTCGGCGGCGCGGACGTTATCCTCGCGTTTTACCGTGACGGCGCTCTCTACGACGCGCAGCTTGCCGACGTTCGTCCTCGTTATCATGTTGCCTATCCTGACGGAGAGATTGCCCTTTTTGTCCGGCAGGGAGGTGACGGTGCCTTCTTTTCTCAAGTCGGAAAGATATACCCGGTCGCCCTTTTCGGGCGGCCTGTCGAGCGGGACGCCGCGCTCGTCCTCCGTAACGGGGTCGACCGCCTCGGCGGCCTCGCGAAGCTTTTTGCGGAGTTCCCGACGGCCTTCGTCGATGGATTTCCCGAAGGAGGCCTTTTCCTGTTCTTTTCTTATGCCGTCGAGCTTTTCGAGGACGTATTCCTCGGTCGCGCGGGCGCTAGAAATAATCTGCGACGCCTTTTCGCGGCTCTTTTCGAGCTCCGTCTCGGCTCGGCTGAGCTTTTCGCCTGCTGTCCTCTCGGCGTCGGCGAGGAGCTTTGAGGCCTTTTCGCGCTCTTCGGCGGCGGCGCGATGCTCTTTTTCCGCCGCGCGGCGGCTCTCTTCAAGCCGTTCGAGCACGTCCTCGAAGCGGAGGGCGTCGGAGGCGAGCTTTTTCCTCGCGTTTTCTATGACTCTTTTGTCTAGCCCCAGCTTTTCGGATATCGCGAAGGCGTTGGATTTTCCCGGAGCCCCTATCGTGAGGCGGTACGTCGGCCTGAGCGTCTCGACGTCAAATTCGCACGATGCGTTCACCACGCCTTCCGTCTCGAGGGCGTAGGCCTTTATCTCGGCGTAATGCGTCGTGGCGGCGCAGAGCGCGCCGGACTCTCTTATACGCTCGATTATCGCGGCGGCGAGGGCGGCGCCCTCCGTCGGGTCGGTGCCCGCCCCGAGCTCGTCGAAGAGCACGAGCGAGTTTTCCGTTACCGTGTTTATGATCCCGACCGTGTTGACCATGTGCGCAGAGAAGGTCGAGAGCGACTGTTCTATCGACTGCTCGTCGCCTATGTCGGCGAGGACGCCGTCGAAAATACACGCCTGCGAGCCCTCGTCGGCAGGGATGTGGAGCCCCGCCTGGGCCATGAGGGTCAGCAGGCCTGTCGTTTTGAGGACCACGGTCTTGCCGCCGGTGTTCGGACCCGTTATTATCATGGTGTCGTAATTCCCGCCGAGGGCAACCGTCACGGGGACGACTTTGTTCCTGTCTATGAGGGGATGCCGCGCGTTTTTGAAAAGAAGACGCTTCTCCCCGGTGAAGGAGGGCTCGCTGCCTTTCATCCGGCAGGACAGCTCCCCGCGGGCAAATACGAACGCAAGGAAAGTCAGCGCGTCGTAATTTCCCTTAATTTCGTCGGCTGAGGCGGCGACGGACGCCGAAAGCTGAGCGAGGATCCTCTCGATCTCGCGGTCCTCGCTGACCTCGAGCGTGCGCAGCTCGTTGTTTGCGTCGACCACGGCGAGGGGCTCTATGAAAAACGTGGCTCCGGACGCCGAGGTGTCGTGTACGAGGCCCTTGACCTCGTTTTTATATTCCGATTTTACGGGCACGACGTACCGCCCGTTTCTCATCGTGACTATGTTTTCCTGGAGATATTTCGAAAACTGTCCGCCCGCCGAGGCGTAGCGCTGAAGCGTTTCGCGGATCCCCGCGTTGAGCCGGCGCATTTTGCGGCGAATGTCGCTGAGCTGAGGGCTCGCGTCGTCGGAGATCATGTCCTCCGAAATGATCGCCGAATTGATTTCGTCCTCGAGCCGTCTTATGGGGACAATCCTGCCGAAATGCTCGGTCAGACTGTTGCCCGAACGGTCGTCGCCGTCTCCGAAGAAATAGTCGCTGACCCTTCTCGACGCGGTGAGCAGGGAAGATATCGCCGTCAGCTCGCGCGGGTTGAGGGCCCCGCCCCTGACGGCGCGGTCGGTCGGATCGGTTATATCCGAAACGGCGGAAAAAGCCGGCTGTCCCTTTGCGGTTATCAGCGCCTTCGCGTCGCTCGTCTGTCTCTGCCTGAGTTTTACCGTAAAGGCGTCGCTTTCCGGCATCAGACGGAGAGCCATTTCCCTGGCTCCCTCGGTCTGGCAGAGCGAGGCAAGACCGGCGCGTATCTTATCAAATTCGAGGGTCGTGACCGCCCTGTTAAAACTGTCCATCATTTCCTTTTGAGTTTTTTGTACTGATTGAGCGAGACGAAACCTCTGCCGAGGGACGAGATGAGATATTTCTCGATTATTTCGGCGGCGCAGGGATCGGGTTCCGGCCCGTAGATTTTTTTGTGATCGCAGGAGTTTTCGTACGTGAAGAAGCGCACGGCCTCGTTCGTAAGCTGAAACGCGTCTCTTTTCTCCTCCCGGCTGAGGCACGACTGGCATAGTACGTCGCCGTCGCCTATCGAGAAATACAGTTTTTCGCCGTCCGATCCGCAAAGCGCGCAGCCGTCGAATGGGGGCATCACCCCGAGCGAGAGGAGCAGACGGGTCTCAAAGACCGTCTTTACCGTGTCTGCCGGCCGGAGCTTTTCGGAAAGAGCGTAAAGCGAATTCAGCGAGAGACGGAGCACGTCGTTTTCCACAGCGCCGTCCATGCACACGAAATCGACGACTTCGCAGATGTAGCAGGCGACGTACATCGACTCGATGTCTTTCTCTATGCCCGGAAACATCTTTTTCGGCGTGCATTCAGAAAGGACGTAGTATCCTCCGCGCTCGTTGAGCACGAACTCGGAGTACGAGAAAAGGGAACAGCCCGCGCGGTTTTTGTTTTTCGTGCTTTTGATGCCTTTTGCCGTGAAAAGGATCTTGCCGCGCTCCGCCGTCAGGGCGGTTATCAGTCTGTCGTTTTCTCCGTGATCCGACGCGCGGATCACGAGGCCGTTTGTTATGATCCCGCGCTCCGACATTCAGTCAAAATCCTTTTTGCCGAAGCCGAAGTTTTTGAGACTGACGTCGCTGTCGCGCCAGTTTTCGCGCACCTTGACCCAGAGGTCGAGATACACCTTAGTCCCGAGGAACTTTTCAAGGTCCTCCCTCGCGTAGGTTCCTATGCGCTTGATCTCTTCTCCGTCGTGACCGACGATAATGCGCTTGTGAGACTGGCGTTCGCAGAATATCTCGGCGCGGATGCTGATGAGGCCTTTTTCCTCGACCCAGTCCTCGATCACGACCGCCGTTCCGTGCGGGATCTCCTCGCTCGTCGTGCGGAGGATCTTTTCGCGTATCATCTCGGCGGCGATCTGCCTCTCGGGCTGGTCGGTTATCTCGTCGGCGCCGAACATCCATTCGCCCTCCGACAGGAGCTTTGAGAGCTCGTCGAGAAGGACGTCGACGTTTCTGCCTTTTTCGGCGGAAAGCGGGACGACAGAGGCGAAATCGTACATATCCCGATAATCGAGAATGGTCTGCCCGACGGCCTCGGCGCTAACCTTGTCGGTTTTGCTTATGACGAGCACGGCGGGGAGCTTTGCCTGCCTGACCCGGTCGATGACGGCGAGGTCGGTCTTTCCGGGTCTTACGCCCGCCTCGACGACTATCACGGCGGCGTCCGCCGAGCCGATCGTTGTGGATACCGCCTTGAGCATATAATCTCCCAGACGGTTGCGCGACTTTGTGAGTCCCGGCGTGTCGATAAAGACGAACTGATCCTCTCCCTTTGTGAGAATGCCGGTGATGCGCGTCCTCGTCGTCTGGGGCTTGTTTGATACTATTGCAATTTTTTCACCGAGCAGGGCGTTCAGAAGCGTTGATTTCCCGACGTTCGGGCGCCCGACTATGGCGATAAATCCTGTTCTTTTCATGTCGTGAGGTTCTCCGTCGCCTCGCGGGGAAAGCCCGCGAGGTCAAGAATAATGTCCTGTTTTTCAAACATAAGGCGCTCCTCTTCTTCCGATCTCTCGTGATCGTATCCCAGAAGATGAAGGACCGAATGTACGGCGAGGAAGCACGCCTCGCGGGTGAGCGAATGCCCGTACTCCGCGGCCTGCGCCTCTGCCCGCTCGAGCGATATGACTATGTCCCCGAGCGGTACGCGGCCGCCGAAACAGCTGCGCTCCGCCTCTTCGCGGTCGGAAAACGCGGGGAACGAGAGGACGTCCGTCGGCCTGTCGATACCGCGGTATTCGGCGTTCAGCTCGCGTATCCTCCCGTCCGTGACGAAGGTCAGCGAGATCTCGACGGGAAAGGCGACGCCTTCGTATTTCAGCGCCGCGCGGATGGCCTTTTCCACGTTTTTTCTGAGCTCGGCCGACGGCCTGACGCCGTCAGAACTGCTTTGGATAGTAACGCCTGGTCTTGCCATCTGCCGCCTCCGGCTTTCGCGAGTTTTCGTATTTTTCGTAAGCGTTGATTATTTTCTGAACGAGGTGGTGGCGCACGACGTCGCGATCGGTGAAACGGTGGATCGCGATGTCGTCTATACCGTCGAGGATCTTCAGCGCCTCGGCCAGTCCGGAGCGCCTGCCCGCCGGGATGTCTGTCTGGGTCGGGTCGCCGGTGACGATCGCCTTCGACTGCCGTCCGAGCCGGGTGAGGAACATCTTCATCTGCTCCGGCGTCGTGTTCTGCGCCTCGTCGAGTATGATGAACGAGTCGTCGAGCGTGCGCCCGCGCATATAGGCGAGCGGCGCGATCTCGATGACGCCGTGCTCCTGATGCCGCTGACAGAGCTCGGGGCCGAGCATCTCGTAAAGGGCGTCGTAGAGCGGGCGCAGATACGGGTCTATCTTGCTCTGGAGGTCGCCGGGGAGATATCCGAGCCGCTCTCCCGCTTCGACGGCGGGTCTCGTTATGACTATGCGGCTCACGGTCTTGGAGCGCAGCGCCCTGACCGCCGACGCCACGGCGAGAAAGGTCTTGCCCGTTCCGGCGGGTCCGACCCCGAAAACGACAGTGTTTTTGTCGATGAGATCGACGTAGCGCTTTTGCCCCGCCGTTTTCGGCACGATCGGTTTGCCCCTGACCGTGAGACAGAGAGTTTCGCCCTCAATGAACGAAAGCTCGGACGAGTGTCCCGCCTTTACCGTCGAGACGGCGTAGTTGACGTCGTTCTCCGTGACGGTGCCGTTTATCCTCGCGGCCTTTGCGAGGTACGAAATGACCTCCTCCGCCTGGGCGGCGTTCTCCGGGTCGTCGGCCGTCACGGCTATGACGGAAGATATCCCGTCGTCTCTCGGCTGAAGTCTGACGGAACAGAGGCGTTCTATAAGTTTTGCGTTTGCGTCGAGCGCGCCGAAGACCGCGGACGCGGTCGCCGGAGCGACACGGACAGTCTTTTCGACCATATCGGCTCCATATAATAAACTCTAAACTATGGTATATTATACCACTGCGCGCCGTTTGTGTCAACAAAAAAGCCCGCTTTCGGGCATAACCGCCGCCCGCTTCTTGACAAAAGCGCGGAGGGGTGATAAAATAATGCACGCTTGCCGGTGTGATGGAATTGGCAGACGTGCCGGACTCAAAATCCGGTCCTGGCGACAGGGTGCGGGTTCGACCCCCGCCACCGGCACCACGAAATAAAGCGTCTTTTGTTCGCTGACAAAAGACGCTTTTTTCAATTATATTCGTTTCTGACGGCCTTGCTTCACAACACTTCGATTGCCGTTCTTTCAAACGGCAGGGCTTTTTTGTATCTTGACAGGAATGCGGAAAACCCCTCGACGTCCTTTTCATCCGCCGTGACCGTCGAGGACTCGACGCCGGAAAACACTTCTCCGTCAAGGAAATCCTCGAGCGTCAGGCCGCATTTTTTCCGCAGCATATAGGCGGCGAGCAGGGCCATGCCGTACGGGCCGCCTTCCCCCGCCGTTTCCATGACCGAAACCGGCGCGGCGACCGCCGCCGACATAAGGCGCTGTCCCACGCCCGGAGTTTTGAAAAACCCGCCGTGGCCGTAAAGTCTGTTTATTCGCACGTTTTCCTCTCCCGTGAGGATGTCGAGCCCGATTTTGAGCGTCGCAAGCGCGGACAGGAGATGCGTTCTCATAAAGTTTGCCAGAGTAAAGCTGCAGTTCTGCATCCTCGCAAACACCGGCCGGCCTTCGTCAAAATCCGTCACGCCCTCGCCGGAAAAATAGTTGAAGCTCAAAAGCCCGCCGCAGTCCGGGTCGCCCTCCAGCGCTTTTTTGAACAGCAGAGTGTAGAGATCGTTTTTGCTCACGTCAAAGCCGGCGGCGGAGGCGAACTCCCCGAAGAGGTTTATCCACGCGTTTATGTCCGACGTGCAGTTGTTGCAGTGAACCATCGCCACGGGCTTGCCGTCGGGAGTCGTGACCATGTCGATCTCCCTGTGAACGCCGAGCGGTCTGTCGACCACGATCATCGCAAAATCGGACGTTCCGGCGGACACGTTTCCGGTATGCACACGGACGGAGTTTGTCGCCGTCATACCCGTCCCCGCGTCCCCTTCCGGAGGGGCGAATGGTATCCCGGGCGTCAGATCCCCGTCGGGGTCAAGAAAGAGCGCGCCGCTCTCCGTGAGATATCCCGCGCTCTCGCCGGCGGGCAGGACCTCCGGCAGGATGTCCGCGAGCTTCCACCCGAGGCTTTTTTGTGAAACGAGCGCGTCAAATTCCGAGAGCATCGCGCCGTCGTACCGGGAGTCTTTTCCCAGAGGGAACATTCCGGACGCCTCTCCCGCCCCGAGCGCCTTTCTGCCCGTGAGCATGTAATGGACGTATCCCGAGAGCGTCGTGAGGAACGCTATATCCTTTACGTGTTTCTCTCCGCGCAGTATCGCCTGATAGAGGTGCGCGATGCTCCAACGCTGGGGAATGTTGAAGCCGAAAAGAGCCGTCAGTTCCTCCGCCGCCTCTTTCGTCATCGTGTTGCGCCACGTCCTGAATCCGGCGAGCTGTTTCATGCTTCTGTCAAACGGCAGATATCCGTGCATCATTCCGGAGATGCCGATCGCGCCGACCTCCGTGAGGGTCTTGCCGAATTTTTCCTTTACGTCCCTTTTAAGGTCTGCGTAACAGGCGCGAAGCCCCTCGTGTATCTCCTCCGTCGGATAGGTCCACACGCCGTTTATAAGCTTGTTTTCCCATTCCCGGCTGCCCTGCGCAACCGGGATATACCCGTTTTCCGTGTCGACGAGCACCGCCTTGATACGCGTCGAGCCGAGCTCTATTCCGAGGACCGTGTTTCTGAAATCCATATCCTGACCTCATTTCGTCTGCCGCGCGATCCGTTTCGGTCTGCGCGGCAAAAATCAACCCCGGCGGCTTTCCGGCCCCCGGGATTGTCCGCGGCTCAGGGCCGCGTTTTGCTGAATCTTATAACGTTCCAGGAGTGCTTTTTCAGCTTTGAAACGGCGGAGCCGGCGCCGACGGCCGTTTCGCCGCCTTCGTGCGGGACGACGTTTTCGGGAGAATCCGCCGTGTTCACGGCCTTGAGATCGCTGTTTTCAAGGACTGTGTGCGACGTCAGCCCGTATCCCTCAAAGTCCGAAAGGTCAATCTCAAAGTCGATGTCGTCCGTGAGCGACCTGTTTACGGCAAACACGGTGAGCGAACCCGCCGATTCGTCAAATACCGCCGCCGTTTCGACATACGGAACGCCCTTTCTCTTTGCTGTGTCGTAAGTGTCGCACTTCACGGAAGGCGTGAGCACCGTCCCGCGCCCCATCGTCGAGACGTGGAAGAACGGCCAGAACGTTGTCTGACGCCACGCGCGCCCGCCGGTTTCGGTCATTATCGGCGCGATGACGTTCACAAGCTGGGCGAGACACGCGATCCTGACCCTGTCACAGTGCCTGAGCAGCGTGATGAGGAGACATCCGACGACGAGCGCGTCCTCGAAGGTGTAGATATCCTCGACTATCGGCGGCGCGACCTGCCAGGGCGCGGTCTTTTTGTCCGAGCTCCTGCTGTGGAACCATACGTTCCATTCGTCAAAGGAGAGGTACATCGTCTTTTTCGACTTTTTTACGGTTTTGACGTAGTCGCAGACGGCGATGACGGATTTTATGAAATCGTCCATTTCGAGAGAACAGCCGAGAAACGACTCCGAGTCGTTCTCTCTGTTCCCGAAATACTCGTGCAGGGAAATATAGTCAACGTAGTCGTATGTGTGCTTGAGGACCGTCGCCTCCCACTCGCCGAAGGTGTTCATCGCCGGGCTGCTGCTGCCGCAGGCGACTAGCTCGATCGTGGGATCGACCCATTTCATGAGCTTTGCCGCCTCGCATGCGATGCGGCCGTATTCCTCGGCGGTTTTCGCGCCCATCTGCCACGGGCCGTCCATTTCGTTTCCGAGGCACCAGGTCTTTATGCCGAAAGGTTTTTCAAAACCGTTTTTGCGGCGCATATCGCTGTAAAGGGTTCCGCCCGGGAAGTTGCAGTATTCCACGAGATTTTTCGCGTCCTCGGGCCCGCGCGTCCCGAGATTGACGGCCATCATGACCTCGGCTCCGGCGCGCTTTGCCCATTCCTGAAACTCGTCGGTACCGACCTCGTTCGTCTCGACGGATTTCCAGGCGAGCTCAGCGCGGCGCGGCCTCAGGGACTTGTCTCCCGTGCCGTCTTCCCATCTGTATCCGGAAACGAAGTTGCCTCCGGGATAACGCACGATCGGGACCTTCAGTTCCCTGACGAGCTCCAGCACGTCGCGGCGAAAGCCCATATCGTCGGACGTTTCGTGCCCCGGCTCGTATATCCCGCCGTAAACGGCCCTGCCGATGTGCTCTATGAACGAGCCGAAAAGCCGGTCGTCGGTCTTTCCGATGACATAATTTTTGTTTATTTTTAATTCTGCCTTCATTTTACCACCGCCTCGCAGATTAATTATATCAGAAAAGCGATATGTTTTCAAGAGAAACGGCCTTCCCTTTTACGTCAAAGCAAAAACAGCTTCTTTATGTATGTTTTTTGACGTAAAAAAGCCGTTCGCATAAGCGAACGGCCTGTGTCGGCGAGGACCTATTTTCCCAGGCGGTTGCCCGCCAAGTATTTTGGGCTTAACAGAGCTTAACTACCGTGTTCGGAATGGGAACGGGTGGACCCTCTGCGAGAAACACACCGACT
>JAFZCF010000018.1 GCA_017552165.1 Clostridia bacterium | reverse complement strand
TATCGAGAGGGTCTTTTTTTCCGTCCTGCGGACGCGTTCGCGGGCGCTTATCAGCCAGCCGGAGGCGATCTGGAACACTGTCCTCGAGACCGGCTTCTGAAGTACGAACACGCCGTGCTCGGTGAGCCGGTCGCAGGCGTCGGCGTACTGTTCCGTCCTCGCAAGGTACAGAACGACCGTGTTGTACGACGTGCTCGCGTCGATGGCGAAGCGCAGACCGGGGTCGTCGGGGAGCGGCGAGTTGACTATAACGAAATCGAAATCGCGCTCCGACAGAGCGCAGCGCGCGGCGCTGACGCCAGACACGACGTTTATCGGCGAGAAAGCGGGCAGGGGGAAGACCTCAGGCAGGACCTGATTGAATTGTTCCGACGAAGACACCGCGAGGACGCTGTAGATCTGTTCTTTCAGGTTCAAGGTCCTTCCCACCTCCTTTCCCTTTCCGTTGAATTAAAGCGTCAGGCTCACGTCATCCGCAGTAAATGCCGAGCATCCCCGCCGGGACGCAGCTTTTTATAAATTCGTCGGACATCGCCGCCGCCTTTGCCTCGGCGAGCGAGCCCGGGAGGGCGGCGAGACCCGCGAGGGTCTTTTCGTCCGCTTTGTAGAGGTTGACGTCCACCGGCTTAGGCAGGTCGAGGCCGTTTTCTATGCCGTACATGCCCGCCCTTATCATGAGGGCGAAGGCGATATACGGATTTGCGAAGGGATCGGGAGAGCGGAGCTCCGCGCGGCGGAACTCTTTTGAAGCCGCCGGGATGCGTATGAGCTGCGAGCGGTTTTCCGCCGACCACGAGACGTAACGCGGCGCCTTCATCTGCCCGAGCCGCTCGTACGAGTTCTCGCTCGGGTTGAGGAAAAGCGTCATCGCCGCCGCCTTGTCGAGTATGCCTGCCGTTACGCGGCAGAGCTTCTGTGACGATTCGTCCGGGCGGACCGAGACGTTGATGTGAAATCCGTTGCCGGGCGCGTCTTTGAGTGGCTTCGGCGAGAAATCTGCGCACAGCCCGTTCCGCCTCGCGGCGGTCCTAACGACCGTCTGGAAGGTCATGACGTTGTCGGCGGCCTCGAGCGCCTCGGCGTAACGGAAATCTATCTCGTTCTGTCCCGGGCCCTCCTCGTGATGAGAGCTTTCCGGCCTTATACTCATTTTTTCGAGCGTCAGACATATCTCGCGGCGGACGTTCTCGCCCCTGTCCTCGGGAGCGATGTCCATATATCCCGCGCGGTCGTACGGGGTCTTCGTCGGCTCGTTCTTTTCGTCGAGCTCAAAGAGATAGAACTCCTGTTCCGCGCCGAAAAAGAAGGTCAGCCCCGCCGCCTTTGCGTCGTCCGCCGCTTTTTTGAGCAGATATCTCGTGTCGCACTCGAAGGGGCGGCCGTCGGGATAACTTATCGAACAGAACATCCTGACGACCTTGCCCTGCTCGGGTCTCCACGGGAGCCAGGTCAGCGTCCCGGGATCGGGATGAAGGAACAGGTCGGAGCGCGATTCGTCCCCGAAACCCTTTATCGCCGACGCGTCGAAAGCTATGCCGTATTCAAAAGCGCGCGGAAGCTCGTCCGGCATTATCGAGATGTTCTTCTGTTTGCCGAACACGTCGCAGAAGGCGAGACGGATGAACTTGACGTCCTCCTCGGAAACGTATTGCATTACCTCTTCTGTTGAGTACCTCATGTTTTTTTCCTGCTTTCTTCAGTTCGCTACGTAAAGCTGTTTGTACGGATTGCTGCTGTCCGGGGTGACGACCGAGAACGGCGCGTCCATGACCTCGCCGGCGTCCTCTCCGAACAGCCGGCAGTATTCGGACACGTATTTGCGGATCTCGCTCAGGTCGGCGTCGGAGGCGGGCCTGACCGTCACCTGTTTCGGGAAGACCAGACCGGCGCAGTCCGACCTCAGCACCATCTTGCCGCCGTGCATCCCCGTGCAGGGGAAATTGCCGACTATGCGCCGGCCGGCCGCTCCGAGGCCGAGGACGACGATGACGCCGCCCGCCTGATATTCTCCGAGGAAGCTCCCGGCGCAGCCGCCAATGACCATCACGGGGACCTTTTCCTTATACGCCTTCATGTGGATGCCGGCGCGGTAGCCCGCGTCGCCCTTTACGTATATCTCCCCGCCGCGCATGGCGTATCCCGCGGCGTCGCCGATGTTGCCGTGGACGACTATGCGCCCGTTGTTCATCGTGTCGCCGACGGCGTCCTGGGCGTTTCCCCTTACCGTTATGACCGCGCCGTTGAGGTACGCGCCGAGCGCGTTGCCGGGTACGCCCTCGAGGGTGACCGAGATATCCGACATCCCGGCGCATATAAAGCGCTGCCCGAGGCAGTCCGTGACCGTGTTTTCGGAGTCCCCGCGCCTCAGGGCCTCGTTGACGTCCCTGTAGCCGAGTTCTTTCGCGCTGATAACCATATTATACAACACCTCCGAACTTTTTTCTACGATTTTTTTGTGAAAATATCATATTTGTCGCCGCTTTTTTCGTAAGTTCGAAATCCACGGTGTCGAGCGGGGTCTTTTCGCGTATCAGCGACGTGTATATCCCAGCGCGGTCGGTGGCCCCTATCAGCATATATCCCCCGAGGAGGCCGTCCTTCACGAAGAACCGTCTGAGCGAGCCGCCGCGCTTTTCCTCCGTCATTTCGCCGTCGTAGGTGCCGGCAGTCATCATGTGGAGCCCGAAAAATCCGATGGAGTTCATCGGGATCGCGTTGTCGAAGACGGCCTCGCCGCCCGCCATGTTTACCCCGGCGGTGTAGCCCTGCATATACGCGTTCGGCAGGATCGCGAGCACGCGGTTCGCCCCGAGCGAGGCGTCGTATCCCTCGGCGCAGTCGCCGGCGGCGTAGACGTTCTCAACGCTCGTTTCGCACTTTTCGTTGACTATTATTCCGCGGTTTACCTCTCCGCCGGCGTCCTTTATCAGCCCTGAGTTCGCCCTCACGCCGACGGCGAGGACGAGGACGTCAAATCCGACCTCCGCGCCGCTCTTCATATACGCCGTGTTCCCGTCAAACCGTACGGCCGTGTCGCCGAGCATGAACGAGATGCCGTTCTTTTCGAGATGTTCCTGAACGACCGACGCGCAGTCGGCGTCGAGAATGCTCGAGAGCACGCGGTCGGCGAGATCGCAGACCGTCACGCTCCCGACTCTGTCCCTTATCCCCTCGGCGCATTTGAGGCCTATCAGCCCCGCGCCGACGATGAGGACGCGGGATTCTTTTGTCAGCGCCGCCTCGAGGGCGAGCGCGTCGTCGAGCGTCATGAAGCCGAAACGGTTTTTAACCCTGTCGAGCCCCTCGAAGGGGGGCACGAAAGGTCTTGAGCCCGTCGCCGCGCAGAGGGCGTCGTACGGGATCGCGCTTCCGTCACAGAGCGTGACGGTACGGGCCGCCGGGTCAATCGACCCGGCGCGCTTCCCGTAAAGCACCTCGCAGCCGTTTTTTTCGTAAAATCCCTCCGGGCGGTACATCATCCGCCGCAGGTCGGTCTTGTTTTCGAGATAATAGGATATGAGCGGGCGGCTGTACACCGGACGGTTTTCCTCGGATATAACCGTTATCGCGCCCTCCGGATCGACCGAGCGGATGCCCTCTATGCACCCGACGGCCGCCGTGCCGTTACCGACTATGACGTATTTTTTCATTCCGCCTCGCCCCTTTCCTCGTAAACTATCGCCCTGTTGGGGCAGCCCGCCACGCACGCCGGCGCGCCGCAGGCGTTTTCGAGACACAGCTCGCATTTCTGCATCGTACCGTTCTCGCCCGGGATGAGCGCCCCGTAGGGGCACACGAGCACGCAGGTCAGGCACCCGACGCACTTCGTCCGGTCGATCTTAACGACGCCGTCCGCCTTTGATATCGCCCCGGCGATACAGCTCTTGACGCATATCGGGTCGGTACAGTGGCGGCACGAGACGGCGAAGGTGATCTTGTCGTCCCCCTCCACGTGTATCCGCGGGAATATCTTTTTGTCCTTGAGGGCGTACGCCATGTCCCGGAGCCCCGAGTTGGCGAACGCGCAGTTATATTCGCACAGATGGCATCCGAGGCACCATTCCTCGTTTACGTAAACTCGCTTCATATCATTCTCCCGCGTGAGAGATACCGAGTATCTCGAGTTCTTTTTCGTTGAGCCCCACGCCGCGCAGCATCAGACGGTTGCCGCGGAGGGCCTCGACGGAGTTGATTCCCATGCCGCCCATAATCTCCATGATCTCGCGCCGCCACGCCGTCATGAGATTGACGAGCCGCTCGCTCCCTATATCGGGATTGAGGCGCTTTACGAGATCCGGGCGCTGGGTGGCTATACCCCAGTTGCACTTGCCGGACTGGCAGGTTCGGCAGAGGTGGCACCCGAGGGCGAGCAGCGCCGCCGTCGCTATGTAGCACGCGTCGGCGCCGAGGGCGATGGCCTTGACCACGTCCGCCGCCGAGCGTATCGATCCGCCGACGACGAGCGAGACGTTGTTTCTTATCCCTTCGTCGCGCAGACGGCGGTCGACCGAGGCGAGCGCGAGCTCTATCGGGATGCCGACGTTGTCGCGAATCCGCGTGGGCGCTGCGCCCGTCCCGCCGCGGAAGCCGTCGATCGCTATGATGTCGGCGCCGCTGCGCGCGATACCGCTGCTTATCGCCGCGATGTTGTGCACCGCCGCGACCTTGACGATGACCGGCTTTTTGTATTCCGTCGCCTCCTTGAGCGAGAAGACGAGCTGACGGAGATCCTCTATCGAATAAATGTCGTGGTGCGGGGCCGGGGAGATGGCGTCGGAGCCCTCGGGAATCATGCGCGTCCGGGACACGTCGCCGACTATCTTGGCCCCCGGTAGGTGGCCGCCTATGCCCGGCTTTGCGCCCTGTCCCATTTTTATCTCGATGGCGGCGCCCGCCTCGAGATAATCCTCGTGAACTCCGAAGCGCCCCGAGGCGACCTGGACTATCGTGTTCTTTCCGTATTTGTAAAAGTCCTCGTGGAGGCCGCCCTCGCCGGTGTTGTAGAGTATGCCGAGCTCCGTCGCCGCGCGGGCGAGGGATGAATGGGCGTTATAGCTTATCGAGCCGTAGCTCATCGCCGAGAACATTACGGGCATCGAAAGCTCTATCTGCGGCGGGAGATCAAAGCCGAGCCGTCCGTCCGCCGTCCTCGCGACCGACGACGGTTTTTTGCCGAGGAAGACCTTCGTCTCCATCGGCTCGCGGAGCGGGTCGATCGGCGGGTTCGTCACCTGGGACGCGTTCAGCAGAATTTTGTCCCAGTACACGGGGAGGGGTTTCGGGTTGCCCATCGATGACAGGAGCACGCCCCCGCTGCCCGCCTGTTTGTATATTTCCTTTATCGTGTCGTCCTGCCAGTTCGCGTTTTCGCGGAGACGGCAGTCGCTCCTGACTATTTTCAGCGCCCTCGTCGGGCAGAGCGACACGCACCTCTGACAGTTTACGCACTTCGTTTCGTCGCTGACCATCTTTCCGAGCTCGTCGGAGAACGAATGGACCTCGTTTGCGCACTGACGCTCGCACACCCGGCAGGCGATGCAGCGGTCGGGGTTGCGCACCACCTCAAACTCGGGATATATGAACTCGATTCCCATCAGAAACGTCCCTCCTTCACGTTGACTATGACCGGCTCGCCGCCGGCGGGCGCCCAGACGTTCTCGGCGTCGGGCTCCATCACGCGTATCGCGGCCTCCTCGCTCGCGATGAACACGCGGTCGTCCTTTTCTCCGACGACCATCGACCTGAGCTTGAGCCGGTCGTTGAGAGCCATGAGCCCGCCGTCGTAGCCGAGGACTATCGAAAACGGCCCGGTGACGAGCAGGCTCGGGAATACCGTCCGCAGATAGCGGAGCTTGCTCTTTTCGTACTCGTCGGTTTTGCTCTCGATCGTGCTCCAGAACGGCGCGGCGATGACGTTAGCCGCCTCGGAGAGCGTGAGCCCCTGTCTGCGCACGAGATAGTCGAGGATGTATGTTATGACCTCGGTGTCGGTCTGCAGGGTGCATTTGTACCCGAACATCTCGATATACCTGCGGTTCGCGTCGTACGACGATATCTCGCCGTTGTGGACCACCGAATAGTCGAGCAGAGTAAAGGGATGCGCTCCGCCCCACCAGCCGGGCGTGTTCGTCGGATATCTGCCGTGTGCCGTCCAGCTGTAGCCCTCGTATTCGTCGAGCCGGTAGAACCTCCCGACGTCCTCGGGGAATCCCACCGCCTTGAAGGTTCCCATGTTCTTTCCGCTAGAAAAGACGTAGGCGCCCTTCATCTCGGTATTTATCTTCATGACCGTCCGCGCGACGAACTCCTTTTCGTCGAGCTGAAGGTCGGCGAGGACCGAGCGGAGCGGAGTCGCGAAATATCTCCATATAAGCGGCTCGTCGGTGATCTCCGGCATTTTGCGCGTCGGGATCACCTCGGCCTTGACGACCTCGAACCTCTCCTTGAGGAACGCCTCGCAGCCCTTTCGGGTGTCGCGGCAGTCGAAAAACAGATGCAGGGCGTAGAGATCCCTGTGCTCCGGATATATGCCGTATCCCGCGAAGCCGCCGCCGAGGCCGTTCGACCTGTCGTGCATCGGCTTCATCGCCTCGACAATGCGCTCGCCCGTCATGCGGACGCCTTCCTTTGATATAACGGCCGCTATCGCGCACCCCGAGGGTATCCTTACCTTGCCTTCTCTTACCATAACTCTCACCTCTCATCCGGCGCCCCGCGCCGAAAAAAGAAAACGCGCTCATTTTTGCGCGGATATACCGCGAAAAATGAACGCCTTTGCTCATCTCTCGGCATTATACAACTGCCGCGGCAATTTGTCAATAGGAAAGAAGCCCGCGGCGGAAATTTTTTCGAAAAATTTTTTTCAAAATCCCCGGCCGGGGGGCTTGACAAACGTCCGGCCGCGGTGTATAATGTGCGCGTTGAAGGCAATGGCGTCTTTGGACCTCTCGGTCCGGGACGCGATTTTACTTTTAAGCTCAATTTCATAAACGAAGGCAAAGGCGTCTTTCATGTCATTTTAACGTGAGAGGCGCCTTTTCTTTGTTTCAGAACCGGAAGGAGAAATCACAATGAAATCGGTAACGGAAACGTTCGGAAGCATGGTATTTGACGACAGAGTCATGAAGTCCGCCCTCTCGGCGAAGGTGTACGCGACTCTCAAAAAGACGATAGACGAGGGCGCCGCCCTCGATCCCGGCGTCGCCGACGCCGTGGCCGCAGCGATGAAGGAATGGGCGGTCTCAAAGGGAGCGACGCACTTCACCCACTGGTTCCAACCGCTGACCGGAATAACGGCGGAGAAGCACGACAGCTTCATCGCCCCCGCGCCCGACGGCGGGGTCATCATGGACTTCTCGGGCAAAGAACTCATAAAGGGCGAGCCCGACGCCTCGTCCTTCCCGTCGGGAGGCCTCCGCGCCACCTTCGAGGCGAGGGGCTACACCGCCTGGGACCCGACGTCCTACGCCTTTATTAAGGGCAAAACGCTCTGCATCCCGACGGCCTTCTGCTCATACGGCGGGCACGCTCTTGACAAAAAGACGCCGCTCCTGCGCTCGATGGAGGCGCTGAACAGACAGGCGCTCCGCATCCTGCGACTTTTCGGCAACACCTCGGTCAAGAGGGTCGTCTCGTCGGTTGGACCGGAACAGGAGTATTTCCTCATCTCAAAGGAAATGTACGACGCGCGCCCCGACCTGCGCTTCACCGGCAGAACGCTCTTCGGAGCCAGACCGCCGAAGGGCCAGGAGATGGACGACCACTATTTCGGAGCCATCAAGCCGAGGGTCGCCGCCTACATGGAGGAGCTCAACGAAGAACTTTGGAAGCTCGGCATCATGGCAAAGACCGAGCACAACGAGGTCGCCCCGGCTCAGCACGAGCTCGCGCCGATATACACGACGACGAACGTGGCGACCGACCACAACCAGCTGACTATGGAGATCATGCAGAAGGTCGCGCAGAAGCACGGACTCGTCTGCCTGCTCCACGAAAAGCCCTTTGCCGGCGTCAACGGCTCGGGCAAGCACAATAACTGGTCGATAGCGACCGACGAGGGGCAGAACCTCCTCTCCCCCGGAGACACACCCTACGAGAACG
>JAFZCF010000017.1 GCA_017552165.1 Clostridia bacterium | reverse complement strand
TATGTAGTAGATTTTGATTTCAAGAAAATCGATCCACTTCTAAATGGGTATGTCGAAATGGCAAAACTTGCATTAAAAAATGGAGAGGCATTCGATTTTCCGCTTCCTTTTGGGTGTTATATTAATGACGATTACACTCACGTGATAAATATGACTGCACTTGGAGAATCATTATTAGCCATAAAAGAGATTTGCAATGTAAACACTCAGGAAATACATATTGTTCATGATCACATTCTTGAATTCGAAAATGAGTTTTTTGATTCGTTTGGTGATTCCAAAGTCACACTCGAATTTATGGATAGCAAGAATGAAATCTTGCTACAGTATGCGGATAATATAGCAAGTGTTTTCAGAAAATGCTGTACTGAAACAATCAAGCTCTTTCGTGGCAATCAGCAGTGGGACGCTGATAAGCAATGGTTTCCAAGTATCTATTCAAAGATTCTGAAAAAGCTGTCATACGCAAGGATTAAGTGGGATACAGCAATATCGGATCAGGTTCTACCGTTGTGTGTAGAGGAAATGTATGATGATGGTTTTCCAGTTGCAGCGAGGAACAACGAGAGTTTTTATAAGCGCTTTATGGAATATAAAGATATTATTTTAGCCAATATATCATCTCTGAACTATAGTGCTGATCTGTAGGAGAAAATGCAATGATTTTCACTGAAGATACTTTTGAACAGGCCGTCATCGAATTATTTGAAAAAATGGGGTATGGTCACATCTACGCTCCGGATATGGATCGGGATTATTCTAGCCCGCTTTTGGATGCGATTCTTCGTGATAGCCTGGTTCGCATCAACAGAGGCATTGCCTCGGACGCGATCGATGAGGCGATTTCAAAATTGAAGAACTTTGATACAGGCAGTCTGGTCCAAAAAAACATGATCTTTATGGACTATTTGCAGAACGGTATCACAGTAAAGTTTTTCGTTAAGGGAGAAGAACGGTCTTCCATCGTCCGTCTGATAGATTATAGCAGAGTTGAGAACAACTCCTTCTACGTGGTCAATCAGTTTACCTTCCTTGAGAACGGCAACAATCGCCGGCCTGACATTATCCTGTTCATTAATGGTCTGCCCTTAACGATAACGCAACGGATATCATAAACCGTGATTTTTACGAAAGCAATTACGTTCGCGGAGCATACTACGGAACGGATCTTATTTTCGAAGACGAATCATATCCGCAGTATAGGTACTTTATCGTCCGCAACAGGGAAGATTTCGACAAGATTTTTACTTCGGACTCCGGGGTAGACATCAATTTTTCCGCTGAAATGCTCGTGATATACACGTTCCGCTCCATTTACGTCAGGCCTATAGAGCTCAGGGAACTGCGCGTCGATACCGACCGGATTTTTATATACTTGAACATGGAGCAGAAAAGAGCGTTTTTCGAAATGTCGCGCGGCGATGCCTGTATGCCTTTTCAGAGGTACGTGGTGATTAGAATGGGCAAATCGGACGTTTCGGACGTCGAGGTCAGCGTGAAGTCATAGAAACACGCGAAATTCGTTTTGAAACCGGTCTGACGCCGGTATCTTATTTCGGATAACTGTTGAAATATCGTTCGCAAAGTGGTATAATATATCCATCATGGAAGACATAAGAATCGTTGTGGCGAGCAACATCGTCGATCTCCGCTCAAAGGCGGGGATGAAACAGGCGGAACTTGCCGAAAAAATTAATTATACGGACAAATCGGTCTCCAAATGGGAACGCGCCGAGTCTCTTCCCGATGTGATCGTGCTGAAAAGCATTGCCGACGTTTTCGGTGTCTCTCTCGACTACATGGTGTCGGATCACAACGCCGTCAGGTCCAAAGAAGAGGAAAAGGAACGGAAAAGGAACGAGAGAGAAGAGAAGAGGAATGAAAGACGCGCGTCAAGGAGTTCCGCCGTTAACCATACCGCAATCGCCCTTATCGTCACGGTCAGCATACTGTCCCTTGCCGTTGCCGTTTTTCTGATACTATCTCCGTTGTGCGGCAAAAATCTGTGGTACGTGCTGACGGCAGGGGTTGCGGTCTCGTGTATCCCTCTCCTCGTGTTCAATTCACTTTGGGGGATTAAGCGAAACAGTATGCTTATCATAATGGTTCTGATCATCACGTTGCTTGCAACCCTGTATTTGATTCTGATAAAATTCAACGTCTGGGAGATCTTTTTACTGGTCATCCCGGCGGCGGTGATCGTGTGGCTGAGCTTTAATATCAAAAAGCCCATATCAAAGCACGAAGATGTGACTCTCGAAGGAGTAGAATGACGTTCTACTCCTTTTTTTATTTCGCCTAACGGCTCTATTTTTCGTCATGCGATGAATAGAGCCGTTTCTACGTTCCGTAGGTTGACTGCGCACTCGTGACGTGTAAAATAAAATCGAAAACCCCGAAAGGCCGAGCGGAAAGAAATGACAAAGCGCCCCGTAAAAATGTATTACGACGATCTGACCTCCGAGGCCGTAAAATGCCCGGAGCGCCGGGATAAAAAGATATCCGGCTTTTTCGTTGACGAGGGGTACGATTATCTCGGGAAAGAAGGAAACATTTTTTACCGCGCTCTTTCGTTCATCGTTTACAGGGTAATCATGACGCCGATCGCCCGAATTTACTGCCGCTTCTTTCTCGGTATGAAAATATCCGACAACAGGACAAAAAAGCCCGCGCGGGGAGAAGGCTGTTTACTTTTCAGAAATCACGTGCTGACGGTCGGCGACGCTTTCGAGCCGTCCGTTGAAATGAAAGGCAAAAAAGTGTCCGTCGTCGTGAGCCCTAAAAATTTGTCTCTGCGCGGGACGCGGACGTTCCTCAAAATGTGCGGCGCTTTGCCGGTGCCGACCGGAATCAGGATGATGAAAAGATTTTCCGACGCGGTAAAAAAGAGGATCGGACAGGGATATTGCGTGACGGTATATCCGGAGGCGCACGTCTGGCCGTATTACAATAAAATCAGGCCTTTCGGAAGCGGGGCATTCGGACTTGCAGTCAGCACCGGCGCGCCGGTTTACGTTTCGACCACTGTTTTCAGGAAAGGGAGGCGTCCGCGCGTCACGACCGTGCTCGACGGGCCGCTGTACGCGGAGTCGGGCCTTTCACGAAAGGATGCCGAGGCAGAACTTTCCGGCCGGGTTCACCTTATCATGGAAAATCGCGCGTCACAGTCGTGCGACACAAGCTATTACGTGAAATACGAAAAGAAAGGAACAAACGAATGATATCACTGCTTTACGCCGGCAACGGCGCGATGTTCGACGGGCTTCTGATCTCGCTGATGTCCGTTTCGAAAAACACAAACGAAAAGCTTGACGTTCACGTTTTCACGATGGATCTGAGAGATATCGACGGGAGATACACGCCTCTTAATGAAAAGCAGCGCGCGTTTCTCGAAACGGTCATCAGGAGAAAAAATCCGGACAGCGCCGTAAGACTGGTAGACGTCGGGAGCCTTTACAGGCATACGCTTCTCGTGTCTCCGAACTCCGGGACCGACTACACGCCATACTGCTTCATACGTCTTTTCGCCGACAGAGTGGGCGCCATGCCGGAAAAAATACTCTATCTCGACACGGACACGATCATTAACGGAGATATAAAGCCGCTTTTCGACACCGACGTCGACGGCTTTGAATACGCCGCGGTGCTCGATCATTACGGGCGTTTCTTCATGGGATATCACTATATCAATTCCGGGGTGATGCTCCTCAATCTGAAAGAGATAAGAAAAACCGGGCTTTTCACCAAAGCGACAGAACTCTGCGCGGCGAAGAAACTGTTTCTTCCGGATCAGACGGCGCTCCACCGCCTCACGCGGAGAAAAAAACTCCTTCCCGGAAAATACAACGAGCAAAAGCGATACGACGATCCTGAAACGGTCGTTCAGCATTTCACAAAAACGATAATCTGGCTTCCGTATTTTCACACACGAACTATAAAACCCTGGCAGACGGACGAGGTCAGCAAAGTCCTTACGAAGAGATATGACAGGCTTCTTAAAGAATATCTTCGCGAAAAAAAGAAATACGAGGAAAACTGAAATGAAAGAATCTAAGAAAAAAGTGACCGTTTTTTTCTCATGCGACGACGGATACGCGCCGTTTCTCTCCGTTTCGGCGGGTTCTCTTATATCGAACAGGGACAGATCGCGGGAATATGAGATAATCGTCCTGCACGACGGGATGAGCGCCGAAAATATTGAAAAAATAACAGCTCTCTCGTGCGAGGGGGTAAGTGTCGTTTTCGTCGATATGGGCGACCGTTTCCGCAGGTTTGCGGGCAGACTCGGTCTGCGGGATTACTACAGCCATTCGATATATTTCAGACTTTTCATTCCGGATCTGTTCCCGGAACTTGAAAGGGCGCTTTACCTTGACGCGGACACCGTAATCCTTTCGGATGTCGGAGAACTGTTTGACACAGAACTCGGGGAAGGGCAGATACTCGGCGCGGTACGCGACGCCGTCGTTCCCGAAAATCCGGTTTTTATGAAATACGTCGAGGGCGCTGTCGGGGTGCCGACCGAAAAATACTTCAACTCGGGCGTGCTTGTCATGGATCTTTGTGCAATGAGGCGCGAGAGGGTGCTCGAGACCTTCCTGTCATACGCTTCGGAAAACGGGTTTACGCTTCTCGCTCCGGATCAGGATTATCTCAACTATATTTGCCGCGGACGTGTCAGATATCTCGGTACCGAATGGAACACCATGACGATGGATCCGCACCCGTCAGAGAGTCCCGCACTGATACACTACAATATGTTCGCAAAACCGTGGCACTATGACGACGTTCCATTCGGCGGGCATTTCTGGGAATACGCCGGGAAGAGCGTCTATTATGACGCTATTCTTGCCGAGTTCAGATCATACGGAGAGGATAAAAAGGCGAGCGATCTGGCAGCCGAGAAAAGAATGGAGGATATTGCGCTCGGGATCCTAGAGGGCGATAATTTCATGAATACCGTCGAGGTCAGGAGAAAGGCGGAGGAGAAGGAACTGTCCTGCCTGACGATTTCCCCGGACAGGGCGGCGGTGCTCAGGAGGATCAGGCAGAACGAGCGGCTCGGGGGCGATTTCTTCTTCCGCGACGTTGAGGACGATCCGCCGTCAAGGACGCTGTTGCCGGACGACGTCGATTATCTCCATGAGACCGTGAGATTCAAGGTGAACGGCGGTCTGACTCGCGTCGTCGAAAACACCGCGAAGTTCGTTTTCCGCCGCAAGCTCAGGATGTCCGTGATCGGTGAGGAAAATCTCAAAGGCATAAACGGCGGCGCGATTTTTACTGCAAACCATTTTGCCGTGACGGACAATCTCGCGATAAAAAACGTGGCGGACTCGGTGCCCGGAAAACACAGGATGTACAAACTTGTCAAGGAGGGCAATTATTTTATGCCCGGCGTGATTGGCTGGCTACTGAAATACTGTGACACTCTTCCGCTCAGCGGGAGCGTTCACACAATGAAAAAGCTCGACGAAGCGATATCGCGGATATTGAAAAACGGCGATTTCATCCTGATATATCCCGAGCAGGCGATGTGGTGGAATTACAGAAAGCCGCGTCCGTATAAGATCGGGGCGTTCTGGTACGCCGCCAAGAACGGCGTTCCTGTTGTACCGTGTTTTACCGCAATCCTTCCGAAAACGGGAGACAATATCTTCGAGCCGGACAACATCAGGTACGAAACTCATATCATGAAGCCGATTTATCCGGATCCGGCCCTTAAAATCAGCGAGCGCGCGACAGCCATGATGGAGGAAAACTATCGTGTATGCTGCGAGGAATATGAAAAGATATACGGGGAGGAGCTGGTTTACGGCGAGGCGTGAAAGGGCAAGCGAAATGATAAAACTGTTCACCGACACGGCGGCAAATCTCCCCGCGGAGATTATCTCAAAATACGATATCGGCGTAATACCGCTTCAGTTTACCGTAAACGGCGTGCCCGTCTCTTACGACGGATTCAACGGTAAGGCGTTTTACGACGGAATGAGGCGCGGGGATGTCGTACGTACTTCAATGATCAACACGGTAACGTATATGAACCATTTTCGCCCGGTTCTGGAGCGGGAAAACGACGTGCTATACGTCGGAATGTCGGGTGGAATAAGCAGTACCGCCGCCTCCGCGGCGGTCGCCGCAAGGGAACTTTCGGCTGAATTTCCCGAAAACCGGATAGTTACGGTCGATACGCTTGCAGCTTCTCTCGGCGAGGGCCTGCAGGTCATTGACGCCGCCGTGATGATAAACGACGGCCTGCCGCTTGACGATATTGCCGACGCTCTTTATGAAAAACGTGACAGAATGTGTCAGTATTTTACCGTGGACGACCTCAGGTATCTCGTCCGCGGCGGCAGACTGACCGGCCCGGGAGCAAGTCTCGTCGCCAAGGCAGGCGCGGTTCTGAAGATAAAGCCGGTTCTCGTTGGAGACGACGCGGGCAGGATCATCGTAAAGGAACGGAAAATCGGGAGAAACAATTCGCTCCGCTCCCTTGCCGATAATTACGACCGGCTGGTGAGCGACAGACGCGGCCCCGTCGGTATTGCGCACGCCGACGATCCGGTCGGGGCGCAGATCCTCATTGACGCTCTGAGAGACCGGGGATGCGAAAGCGACATCATGACCGTTGTCTACGAACCCGTTACGGGCTCATACGTCGGTCCGGGCGCCGTCGCCCTCTTTTTCCCCGGGATATTCAAATAAAAAACCGGTCGCGGGTATGTTCCCGCGGCCGGTTTCGTTTAACGTTTTCTTTCAGAGTTTTTTTACGGCTTCAAAACCTTTTTTCAGATCGGCGATTATGTCGTCGATATGTTCCGTCCCGATCGAGAGGCGTATCGTGCCGTTTCCTATGCCCTGATCTGCCAGTTCGCTTTCCGTCAGCTGTGAGTGTGTCGTTGACGCAGGATGGATGACGAGCGATTTCACATCCGCCACGTTTGCGAGGAGGGAGAAGATTTCAAGCGCGTCGATAAAGGCAAACGCTTCTTTCCTTCCTCCTTTGACGTCGAAGGTGAAAATCGAGCCGCCGCCGTTCGGGAAATACTTTTCGTACAGACCGTGCTGGGGATGATCGGGAAGGGACGGATGGTTGATTTTTTCAACAAGCGGTTCGGATGCGAGGTAATCGATGACTTTTTTGGTGTTCTCAGCGTGTCTTTCGATCCTGAGCGACAGGGTCTCGATGCCTTGAAGCAGTAGAAACGCGTTGAAGGGCGAGATCGCGGCGCCCGTATCTCTGAGAATCACTGCGCGTATGTACGTCACGAATGCCGCCGCGCCCGCCGCGTCGGTGAACGAGACGCCGTGATAGCTCGGATTGGGATCGGATATCTGAGGATATTTGCCTGATCTCTTCCAGTCAAATTTGCCGCTGTCTATTATGATTCCTCCGAGCGTGGTGCCGTGGCCGCCGAGGAATTTTGTCGCCGAATGAACGACTATGTCGGCGCCGTGTTCAATCGGTCTTATGAGATACGCCGTTCCGAACGTATTGTCTATAACGAGCGGTATGCCGTGACCGTGGGCGATTTCCGAAAGCGCGTCGATATCCGGTATATCGCTGTTCGGGTTTCCGAGAGTCTCGACGAACAGCGCCTTTGTGTCGTCTCTCACGGCCGCGCGGACTTCGTCAAGATTGTGGATATCTACGAACGTCGCGTTGATACCGAACCCCGGCAGGGTATGAGAGAGGAGATTGTAGCTCCCGCCGTAAATAGATTTCTGGGCGACGATATGCCCGCCGTTCTGGGCGAGCGCTTCGAGCGCGTATGTTATGGCCGCGGCTCCGGAGGCGAGGGCAAGCGCCGCGACGCCGCCTTCAAGGGCCGCCACTCTTTTTTCGAGAACGTCCTGCGTCGAGTTTGTCAGTCTTCCGTAAATGTTTCCGGGGTCTGTCAGCCCGAAGCGCGCGGCGGCGTGCTCGGAATTGTGAAATACGTACGACGTCGTCTGGTATATCGGAACGGCGCGGGAGTCGGTGGCGGGGTCGGCCTGTTCCTGTCCGACGTGAAGCTGAAGCGTTTCAAATTTGTAATTACTCATTTTTTTATTTCCTTTCGGTGTTTCTTTTTTGTGATATTGCGTTTTCGTGATGAATGCAGGATCACATTCGGCCGAACCGGAAATTTGCCCGGATGAGTTTTTCAAAAATGTCTTTCATGGGAGTGTCCCCCGGATGTTATACCTACCCAACAAGTAGGTGAATATATTATACCGCAGCGGACGCGTCCTGTCAATAGGGAGAAACAAAAAAACTTGCGCCGTAACGCGCGTGCGTCGGTGTTGACAAAAACGAGTTTCTGATGTATAATCTCCGGGTAGAAAAATGCGGCAGGTGTTCCTGCCGCCGTTTGGTGTTGAATTATGTCTCTCTTTGATTTTTTGAAGAAAAAAACGCCCTCGGGCGGAATTGAATATATAATCGTCGGTCTCGGAAATCCCGGCCGGGAATATGAAGGTACACGCCACAACGCCGGCTTTGACGTGATCGATCGCCTTGCGGCCTCGTGCGGTACTGAAATAAAAAGAGCAAGGTTCGAGGCCCTTACCGCCGACACGGTTTGCGAGGGTCACAGGGTCCTCCTGATGAAGCCCCAGACCTTTATGAACCTGTCCGGCAGAGCGGTCGGAAGCGCATCCGCTTTTTATAAGATCCCGCCCGAAAAAATCATCGTTCTGTGCGATGACGTCAACCTTGACGTCGGAAAGATAAGGATAAGACGCCGCGGGAGCGACGGCGGGCAGAAGGGTCTGAAAAGTATTATTTCCCGTATCGGGGATGATTTCCCCCGTATCAGGGTCGGCGTCGGCAGGCCGCCGGACCCCGCTTCCATGATTTCCTGGGTCCTCGGACGCGTTCCCGAAAATCTCACTAAAGATTATCGCTCGGCGCTTGACCGCGCGGCCGAGGCCGCCGCGTTCCTTACGTCCGGTGATGTGGATACGGCGATGAACAGGTACAACTGATGGGATATATCACCGATCTCATCCGCAATGAAAACGAATACGGCGCCGTACTGACGGCCATCCGAGAGCAATCGGGATACAGGCGGCCTCATCCGTGCCGTCTTATCGGACTTCCGGACGGAACGCGTTCGGCGCTTTTTGCCGCTTTGTCGGAGGATAACGGTACCGGACCGACCCTTATACTGACGTCAAATTACTCCGAAATGCGCCGCGTTGCCTCAGATCTGACCGAACTCGGAAGAAGGGTATTCTGCTTTCCCCCGCGCGATCCCGTTTTTTATAATATCACGGGCTCGCACGAGGCGGAACACGAGCGCATGGCCGCGCTTTCGTCGCTTCTTCGCGGCGAGGCCGATATTGTGGTCGCGACGTCCGACGCAGCGGTGCAGTTTACCTGCCCGAGGGAAAGACTCGAAAATCTTATGATGCAGATAAGCGCCTCGGAGCCGATCTCCATCGAGGAGATCACCTCCGTGCTGAACGACGGCGGTTACGTCAACGTTGAGCTGGTCGACGGCGAGGGGCAGTTCTCCGTCAGGGGGGGTATTGTCGACATTTTTCCTCCGGGCGATTCATCGCCCGTAAGGATAGAACTTTTCGGGGACGAAATCGACAGCATGAGCCGCTTTGACGCGCTGACTCAGCGCAGGACGGTAGACGCCGAAGGGGTGTTCATAATTCCTGCGCGCGAGGTCCTTCCGGACGAAAGATCACGGAAGAAAATCGCAGGGGCGGAGAAGGCGCTTATCGAGCGCGCGCCCGACGAAAAGATCAGGGCAACTCTCAGCGCGGAGCTTGAATCAGCCGTCGCCGGAGGAGAGATGATGTACCGCGACAGGTATATCTCGCTGATTTATCCCGAAAAAGAGACGCTTTTCGATTATTTTGACGGCGGTTCGGTCGTTCTTACGTGCGATCTCAACGCCTGCCGCGATACGGTGAACGGGAGCGAGTGGCACGGTGCTAACGCCTCCTCCACTCTTGTTGAAGAGGGTTTGCTGTCACCCGAGTTTGCGAATTTCGGTATAGGCGAGGAGGGATTTGTTTCCTTCGTTTCGTCACATTGCGGCGTCGTTTCCGACAGATTCATAACGTCCGCGCCGTCGGTTTCCTTCGCCGGTCTGTACGGCCTCACGGCGAGACAGACGGCGAGATACGCCGACCGCCCCGACCTGCTTGCCGAGGATATTCCGTCGTACGTTAAAAACGGCTTCGCCGTCGCGGTGCTGTGCGAAAACGACGCGATGAGAAAAAGTGTCGGGTCGATGCTTGAGTCGGCAGGACTCCCTTATCACGTCGACGCGAAAAAGGCCGAGCCGGGAATTGTCAACCTTCTGATTTCGCCGCTCGACGGTTTTGAGCTCACGGCGGGAAAACGCGTGGTGCTCTCGACGGTACAGCAAAGCGGCATTTCGGGCGTTAAAAAACGCAGGAGCTCAAAAAGTTCTTCTCACCGCGCGACCGGCGAGCGCATAATGTCGTATGCCGACATGTCCGTCGGCGACTACGTTGTTCACGTCAAGCACGGTATCGGGGTTTATCAGGGACTTGAAACCATAACCGTCGAGGGCGTGACGTCCGATTATGTAAAAATAAAATATGACGGATCGGACACGCTGTTCCTGCCGTGCGACCAGCTTGACAGCATCTCGAAATACATAGGTCCGAACTCCGACGACGGAACTCTTAAGCTTTCAAAGATAGGCGGGACCGAGTGGACCAACAGCAAGAAAAAGGTCAAGGCGGCGGCGAGAAAAATGGCGGCGGAGCTCATCGCGCTGTATGCGGAGAGGGAGAGGACGCCCGGCTTTGCTTTCGGCAAGGACGACGCTCTTATGCATGATTTCGAGGAGTCGTTCCCGTACGACGAGACAGAGGGCCAGCTACAGGCGATAAACGAGGTCAAGCGCGATATGGAGCTCGCGAGGCCGATGGACCGTCTCCTTTGCGGAGACGTCGGCTTCGGGAAGACCGAGGTGGCCCTGAGGGCGGCGTTCAAGGCCGTTTCCGCCGGAAAACAGGTCGCGATTCTTGTCCCGACGACGATCCTCGCTCTTCAGCATTATCAGACGCTTCAGTCGAGACTGAGGGGCTTTCCCGTAAGCGCGGAGATGCTTTCCCGCTTCAGGACTCCGAAGGAGATCGGCGAGGCCCTGAGACGCATTAAACGCGGCGAGACCGACATCGTCGTCGGAACTCACCGTATATTGTCTCAGGATGTCGGGTTCCGCGATCTCGGTCTTGTAATAATCGACGAGGAACAGCGCTTCGGCGTCGCGGCAAAGGAAAAACTGAGACAGATGACGGTCAACGTTGATACGCTCACGCTGACCGCCACGCCGATACCCCGAACTCTCAGCATGTCGATGAGCGGTATCCGCGATATGTCGATACTCGAGGAGGCACCGGGAGACAGGCTTCCGGTACAGACCTACGTTCTCGAATATGACGGAACGATACTTGCCGAGGCGCTCAGAAAGGAACTCCGGCGCGGCGGGCAGGTCTTCTGGCTGAGAAACAGGATAGACTGTCTCGAGGAGACTGCCCAGAGGATTCGAAAGGCCGTGCCCGAGGCGCGTGTCGCCGTCGCGAGCGGACGGACGGACAAGGACGAGCTTTCCGACGTATGGAACATGATGCTGAGGGGCGAGACCGACATCCTCGTCTGCACCACGATAATCGAATCCGGGGTAGACGTCCCTAACGCCAACACCCTCGTCGTCGAGGATTCCGACCTTTTCGGGCTTTCTCAGCTCCATCAGATAAGGGGGAGGGTCGGGAGATCGTCGAGACGCGCCTTTGCGTATTTCACGTACCGCAAACATAAGGCGCTTTCCGATATTTCCGTCAGGAGGCTCGAGGCGATAAGGGAATATACCGAGTTTGGCTCGGGATTCAAGATCGCGCTCCGGGATCTCGAGATACGCGGCGCCGGCAACCTCCTCGGCGCCGAGCAGAGCGGACATATCTCAAACGTGGGATACGATATGTATATGAAGCTCCTGAACGAGGCGGTGCTTGAGATAAAGGGCGAAAAGCCGCCGAAAAAGACGGAGTGCTCGGTTGATCTCGGCATCAGCGCGTTCATCCCCGGGGATTACATTTCAAGTCAGCGGCAGAGGATAGAGATATACAAAAAGATATCGCTCGTTTCGAGCGTCGACGACACGGTCGACATCGTCGACGAGCTGATCGACAGATACGGCGAGCCGCCCATGCCTGTCGTTTCGCTGATGGATATCGCTCTGCTCCGGTCGATCTGTGAGCGAAGCGGCATCGTTTCCGTATCGAAAAGAAGCGGAAACGTCGTGATCGTCCCCGAGGTCATGGATTTGAAAAAATGGATAGAAATGACCGCGATGAACAACGGCAAGCTGCTTATAAGCATGGACGTCAAGCCGTACGTCACCCTGAGGATAGGGAAGGGCGGCGACGTGCTCGACGAAACTCTCGAGCTCATAAAACAGTACGGAGCGCTTTGCAGCGCCGACGAGGGAGGGAACAGTGAAAACAAAAATGAAAAAGATTGACGTCCCGCGCACGCTTTTTGCCGCAATCCTGGCGGCCGTGCTCCTGCTCGCCTCGTGCGCTCCGAAATACGGCAGGATTATGACCTACGAGGGGCATTATATAACCGAGGACAAATACTACTACTGGACGTCGTCGTACAAGAGGAATATACTGTATTCCTACTCAGACGCCTACGACACCGCGTCTTTCTGGCAGAGCGACGCCCCGGACGGGAAAACAGTAGAGGAGTATTTCACCTTGTCCATCGACGACAGGATAAAGGATTATCTCATCGCCGAGGTGCTTTTCAGGGAGATGAAGCTCACGCTCAGCAGCTCCGTAAAGGCCTCTATTGAGGACAATATCAACGAAAAACTCGATTATTACGGCGGGAGGTCCGGCCTCAACAACGAACTGAAAAACATAATGCTGACGGTTTCCACGCTCCGCGAGGTATATACCGCCGAAAAAAAGCTCGAGGCGGTGCAGAACGCCCTTTTCGGCGAAGGCGGTGAGTATGAGATAACCGAGGAGGACGTTGTAAATTATTACAACAGCCGGTACAGTCATATCAAGTACATCGTCTTTTACACCGAACGCGTCATGAAAGACGGGGACGGAAATATCCTTTACGACGACGAGGGTCTTCCGCTCACCGAGGAAATGACGGCAGAGGAGAAAAAGGACCGTCTCGCGAAGATCGAAAAATGTATCGCCGAGCTGTCGGACGGGGCGGACTTTGACGAACTGAGAGAAAAATACAGCGAATACGATACGTCGGAATATCCGAACGGATTCCTCATCTCGGAAAACGAGGTCCTGACCTGGGGCTCGGATATCGTCAACGCCGTGGTCGGATCGTCCGTCGGGGATATCGTTAAGGTTGACGAGGAGCACGCGACCTACGTCATCGAAAAGTTTCCCCTCGAGGATATAAACAAGCTCGAGGAGACGGACATGAATCAGATTTCTTCCATCGCGACGTACGTGATGAGCGACAGATACAACGAGATCTTCTCTCCTTTGCGCGAAAAGGTCACGGTTGACGGATCGCTTAAAGAAAAATACCGGCTTTCCGAAATAAAGCCGAATCCATATTACGCATTCTGAAAGGAAAAAGATATGAAAGACACGATAAAGATCAAAATCGAGATCGAAAACATGGGCACGATGACGGCGGAGCTTTATCCCGACAAGGCGCCGGCGACCGTCGCCAACTTTACGAAACTGATCAAAGACGGCTTTTTCAACGGGCTTATCTTCCACCGGGTGATAAAGGGCTTTATGATACAGGGAGGGGGATTCGACGCGGATT
>JAFZCF010000016.1 GCA_017552165.1 Clostridia bacterium | reverse complement strand
GTGAGCTCGCCGCCGTTGACGATCGCGCCGCCGTTCTCCGCCGAGCAGCCGGTGATGCGGCCGCCCTTGAGCACGGCCGTTCCGGTGTTGAGTATGGCGCCGCCCGAGCCGGTGCTGCGGCACGAGGATATCTCGCCCTCGTACATGACGAGCGTACCGGCGTTCTCTATCGCGCATCCGTCGCAGGACGATACGCGGTTTTGTATCTTGAAAAGATAGTGCGTCGTGAGGGTACATCCCTCTCCGATGCGGATGACTGGAGTGCCGAACGTCCCGCCTTTGCCGTCAAAGGCGATGGAGACGTCCTTGTCGTCCTCGTTGTGAGGCGATTCTATCGTTCCGACGGACATCGCCGCGCCGTTTTCGAGGATAAACGCCGGGAAATCTTCCGCGACTATGTCGGCGTTGCCGTCGAGCATAAAGGCGCCCTCCGATAGGACTATCGGCGACTCGAGATATATGGTGTCGAACAGAAATATCGAGCCGTCTTCTTTTATGCGCGCCGTCTTTTCGCCGCCGAGCGCGATGAAAAGGTCTTCCTGCGTCGTCACCGTGCGGCCCGGGACGATTATCTTCCCGCTGTCGGCCGCCGACGGGGCGAGCGCGAGGCAGAGCGAGGCCGCGAGGACCGCGAGAACGGTTATGAGAGATACCGCCCGGCGGGTCACTTTATATACCCCTTAGCCGCGAGGAGCTCGGCGATGAGCACCGCCCCTCCGGCGGCTCCGCGGAGCGTGTTGTGGGACATGCCGACGAATTTCCAGTCAAAGACGGTGTCGCGGCGAAGCCGTCCGCAGCTGACCCCCATGCCGCCGTAGAGCTCGCGGTCGGTCTTTATCTGCGGCCTGTCGTCCTCATCGAAATAGGTGATGAACTTTTCGGGCGCTGAGGGCAGGCCGAGCCGCTGCGGCTCGCCTTCGAACTTATCCCAGCGGGAAATAATCTCTTCTTTCGTCACGTCCTTGTTTTCGAACGATACGAATACCGCCGCCGTGTGGCCGTCCGTCACCGGGACCCTTATGCACTGCGTCGTTATCACGGGAGAGGACGCGGGGACTATGACTCCGTTTTCAACCCGTCCCCAGAGGCGGAGCGGCTCGCGCTCGCTTTTTTCCTCCTCGCCGCCGATGTAGGGTATCACGTTGTCCGTCATTTCGGGCCATTCGCGGAAGGTCTTGCCGGCTCCCGATATCGCCTGATAGGTCGTTGCGAGAATCGTCGTAGGCGAGAGGTCGAGGAGGGGTGTTATCATCGGGACGTAGCTCTGGATGGAGCAGTTCGGCTTTACGGCGATAAAGCCGCGCTTCGTGCCGAGGCGCTTTTTCTGATGCTCGATTACGCCGAGGTGCGCGGGGTTTATCTCGGGGACGACCATCGGCACGTCGGGCGTCCAGCGGTTTGCCGAGTTGTTCGACACTACAGGGAGCTCCGCGCGGGCGTATTTTTCCTCGAGCGCGAGTATATCGCTCTTCGGCATGTTCACGGCGCAGAACACCATGTCGCAGGCGTCGGCGGCGACCGAGACGTCGGACGCGTCGGTCACGGGCATCCCGAGGATCTTATCGGGACAGGGGGCGGAGAGCTTCCATCTGCCGTCCACGGCGTCGCCGTAGAGGCGGCCGGCGCTCCTGCCGCTCGCCATGAGGGAGGTTATTTCAAACCACGGGTGACCGCTGAGCAGCGTCACGAAGCGCTGACCGACCATGCCCGTCGCGCCTATTATGCCTACCTTGATTTTTTCTTTTCTTTCTGTGCTTTTCATGTCAGTTTATCCTTTTGCCGTCCTCGGCAAACGTGTATTCGACGCCGTCAATGATGTGCGTCCCCGTATAGGCGGCCCCGTCCTCTCCGAAATAATAGACCGATCCGCCGACCGTCGTCATTCCGTACACCATGTTTTCGTTCACTGGGTCGAAATAATAGTATTTGCCGTCTATCTCCTGCAGGCCGTGGGCGAGATTGCCCGCCTCGGCAAAGCAGAATTTTTCTCCGTTGAGCTCGACGATCCCGAAATATTTAAATCCGTGATTGTCGTAATACCAGAGGCGCCCGCCGAGGATGACCGCCTCGTTCCTGTAATTGCGGAAATCGCTCTCGAAAAACCGGTTTTCGCCGTCTATCACGTACTCTCCCCTCAGGAGCGCGCCGCTCCCCGAGGCGTAATAGTAATATCCTTCGTATTTGAACCATCCGGTGACGAGACGGTGGTCGCCCCGCTCCGAAAAATAATATCTTTCCCCTCCGATGTCGGTCATGCCCTTCGCCTTTACGAACGGGAAGGAAACGTAGGTCCTCGCCCCGTCCTTTTCGTGCCATCCCGGGAAGATATCGGCCCGGAAAACGACGGCGAGGACGATAATCAGCACGGCGGCGGCGATCGGCAGGGCGATCCGCAGGATTTTTCTTGTCTTATCCAGCGTCATGTCTGATACCTCCTCCGGTATATGAGGAAATCGCAGAGCATGCCCGGCGGGTCGTCCTCCTCTCCCGTGACGAAGGAGCCGGATATGCCCGAAAGATACCATCCGTCGGACTCACGGAGCTCCGGGAAGAAGGTGTCCGACCTGAACGAACGCCTGTATTTCGTTATGTAAACCGAGTCGCAGAAGGGCACGAGCATGCGGTATATCTTGCCGCCCCCGATGACGAAGGCGTCGCCGTTCAGCGACTTGAAAAGCTCTTTCATCGAGTGGACGACCTCGGCGCCCTCTATGGTCAGCCCGGGGTCGCGGCTGAAAACTATGTTCCGCCGGTTTTTGAGCGGTCTGCTCCCCGGGAATGAGAGCAGCGTGTTGTGTCCCATTATGACGGTCCCGCCCTCGGTGAGCCTGCGGAACCATTTCATGTCCTCCGAGACGCGCGCGAGGAGCTTGCCGTCCCTGCCTATTCCGTTGTTGTCGTCCGTCGCCGCGACGGCGTAAAGTCTGAAGCTCATACCGCCACCGGGAACTTTCCGACCGACGGGCCGTGAACGTAGTTTTCTATGCGGACGGAGTCGGGGGTGAAATCGTAAAAGTCCTTCACGTCCGGGTCGAGCGTGACCTCCGGCGCGGCGAACTGCTCGCGGGATATCAGCTCCTCGACGATCGGTATGTGCCTGTCGTAAATGTGACAGTCGGCGATGACGTGCAGGAGCGTCCCCGGCACGAGCCCCGTCACCTGCGCGAGCATCATGACGAGCACGGCGTACTGCGCGACGTTCCAGGCGTTGGCGGCGAGCATATCCTGAGATCTCTGGTTGAGGACTGCGTCGAGCCGCCCCTCCGCCACGTTGAAGGTGACCGAATATGCGCAGGGATAAAGCGCCATCTCGCTGAGATCCGAGAAGTTGTACATATTCGTCATTATCCGGCGGGAACACGGATTGTTTTTCAGATCGTATATCACGCGGTCGACCATGTCAAAGTCGCCCTCTTTATAGTGGTGCTTTATCCCCATCTGATAGCCGTACGCCTTGCCGATGCTGCCGTTTTCGTCCGCCCATGCGTCCCATATGTGAGAGCCGAGGTCCTTCACGTTGTTGGACTTTTTCTGCCATATCCAGAGCAGCTCGTCCACGGCGAGCCGGAGCGATATCGGGCGAAGCGTCACCATCGGGAACTCCTTTGAAAGATCATACCTGTTGACGACGCCGAAAAGCTTTTTCGTATAAGCCGGAGTGCCGTCGTCCCATTTCGGTCTGACC
>JAFZCF010000002.1 GCA_017552165.1 Clostridia bacterium | reverse complement strand
TCTGCGCATTCGGATTCCGAAAACGGAGACTGGAATCAGAAGAGTGTCGTCCTTAAAAACACATCTGAGGCCGAACTTGTTGTACGTGTCGGTGATATTGATGCGTGCAATGATGAGAACGCGCTTTCAGAAGGAGAATACAATCCCTTTACGGCAAAAAGCCAGTATGCTCACGGGTATCCGTGGGCGAAGGATGATTCCGATCCCGCAGGAACCGACCGTATTTTTGTCGGATCAAAGTGGAAAGGTGAAAGCACCGACGGATACTCTTCAAATTATTCCGAATTCAAAAGCGGTAATGACACAGAGAATGCATACGGAGAAGGCGCTTTGACCTTGATTATGGAATATGACGCTTCTGAGATCACGGTAAATAATGCTATCCTTCAACTCTGCATCGATGATTTCCAGGCCGTTTCATGGGAGAGTAATTTCACCGTGACTCTGAACGGGAAAGACGCCCCGTTTATCGCAGAACTGCTTAACCACACGGATCAGACCGGTCCGACCGCATATATCGTGTCGGCAATTATCCCATCCGGATTCTTTAGAGAGATAGCCGGAGGAAAACTGGTAATCGTTATAGATGAAACGACCGGGATCGGAGATGGCTACGCGATCGATTTTGCCAAGCTTCTCATCAACTATGATGACAAGGTCTTCACCGGAAAGTTCACCGGAACCACAGAACCCGGTGCGACTGTCCGTCTCCTTGGCACGTCCACTACCGTTACCGCTTCGTCAACCGGAGGATTCAGTTTTAACGCGATCCCCGGCATCAATGCGGTACGCGCCTCCAAAAATGGTTTCGTTGAAAACTATGACAGCGGAATAGTTCTCAGCTCAGGAACAGAGTGGGAAGCTTCGGTATCGCTTACAGAAGGAAAAGGTACTGCCGACATTGACTTTTCGAAATTCGGTGTCGCAAGCGGAGAAGAAAACGACAACGGTAATTCATCGTCAAACCCCGGTGGAAACGGAACGAACAATCCTTATGATGACGGGAATCCGAGCGGTGTCGGAAGCAATTGTCCGATCTGCCACTTCTGCCCGCAGCCGCTTGGACTTTGTATCTTTATCTGGCTGCTGATAATACTTGTGGTAATAATCATTGTCGTAGTAATCATCGTTGCGTCCAAAAAGAAGAAAAAGAAAGATAAGAACTGAAATCAAACAGTTGACACAAATCATAATGATGGAGGGTGTGCATGAAGAAAATCAGATTTATATCCATAATAGCAGTTGTTCTTATGGCAGTTATTGTCTTGTCGGGCTGCTCGGCCCTGCAAGATGTTCTCAATTTCCTTCAGTCTTTAGAAGAGGCTCTTCCAGCCGATTCCGGCGAGGGCAATACTCTCGGCGAACATCCCGATGTTGTCGAAAGGGATGAAAACGGGCACGTCATAAAGCTCAAACACTATGACGGCGACGGCAACCTAGTCTTTGTTCACACACAGAGGTGGGAAAACGACCGCATTGTAAACAAGACAAGTTTTGACAGCAAGGGCAATCAGACCGGTTCCATTGATTACGAATACGACGATCACGGGAATTGTACGGTAATGTCGTGGTTTTTCTGGAACTCCGGCCCTCTTATGAGAGTCGAGAGAAAATATGACGAATACGACCGGTTGATCGAAGATATCGGCTTTGGGACCAAAACCGTTTCGACAAACAGGACGACTTTCGAATACGACGACAAGGACGGAGAACACCCGAAGAACTACGTCAAAAAAGTATACTATCCAAACTGGGAGAATCAGCCGAACCGATACAGCATATCAACTCTTGAATATGATTCGGGCGGTTTGCTGACGAAAATCACCACCGTGAATCAGGATAACGATCTTATCGGATATGATGTTTATACGAACGAGAACGGGAAGCCGATGGGCTATACAAGCTATGATGCCGACGGAAAAGTTAACTACTCTTATAAATACATTTATGATGAGGATGGCAAAAAGATAAGAGAAGAGCGGTACGACAGCGAAGGAAAGCTCGAAGGAATTGATTATTGATCAGAGCCGTAATTTTTGGTGACCTCGACATTTCTGCCGAGGTCATCTTTTTATCTTTTTGCCACCGCTCTTGCGAGATTGATTGCCATCGTTGTGTTGTGGACAGCGTTGGAAAAGTGCACTTTAACGCTGGTATCGAGCCCATAATGATTTGAAATTGTTCGGCTAACTATTGATTTTAAATAAAAAATGTGGTATAATTGCAAAACCAAAGCAATCGGAGACAGGAATGGACATTTTTGAATTCGGATACGAGAAACTTTGTTCGATGGCGGACGAGACCGAGAAGGTCATCGTGGGGAAGAGAAAAGAGATAGAGCTGCTTTTCACGGCTCTGCTTTCGGGGGGGCACGTCCTCATCGAGGACATCCCGGGCACGGGCAAGACCACCCTCGCCGAGGCGCTCTCCAAGGTCTGCGGCCTGAGCTACAACCGCGCGCAGTTCACCCCCGACGTGACGGCCTCCGACATCACCGGCTTCAATATGTATAACAGGCACACCGAGAAGTTCGAGTTCGTGAACGGCCTCGCGATGTGCAACATACTGCTCGCCGACGAGATCAACCGCGCCGCACCGCGCACGCAGTCGGCTCTGCTCGAGGCGATGGAGGAGCGCAAGGTGACGGTCGACGGCACGGCGTACAAACTCCCCGATCCGTTTTTCGTCATAGCCACGCAGAACCCCTGCGGCTTTGTCGGGACTTACCCGCTTCCCGAGGCGCAGCTCGACAGATTTTCGGTCAGGATGTCGCTCGGATACCCGTCTTTTGAGGACGAGGTCCGCCTCGTCGCCGACCGCAAGACCGAGAACCCGATGGACACGGTGAACAAGATCACGGACGAAAACGAGATGCGCGCCATGATCCGCGCCGTCTCGCTCATAAGGATCGACGAACGCATATACAGATATATCGTCACCCTCGTCACGGCCACGCGCTCCGACGAACGGGTGGAGGTCGGGGCGAGCCCCCGCGCCTCGATAGTCGTCTCGAAAATGGCGCAGGCGGTGGCGTTTATGAACGGCCGCCGTCACGTGATACCCGAGGACGTCGCCTCGGTCTTCCTCCCCGCCGTCACGCACAGGATAACGGTGAAGCGCGAATCCCGCCTCGAGGGCGTGACCGCCGCCGCCGTGCTTAACGACATAATGAAAAACACCGC
This sequence comes from Clostridia bacterium, assembly GCA_017552165.1. The sequence continues at coordinate 994 of JAFZCF010000002.1, read as the reverse complement.
CGTCCCGTCGGTCAGGGCCATGCGCTGACAGAGGATGGAGGGCGCGAAAAAAGAAAAGAATAAGAGGAACGTCCGTTCCGTCAGACTCACGCCGACGGTCTATTCGCTGGTATGGGTCCTTCTCGTCGTCCTCGCCGTCATATTCGGCCAGGCGCTGAGGAACCCCGTGTCGTACTCTTTCGGGGTGACGGTCATGCTCATACCGCCGCTCGAGCTGATATACCTGCTCCTGACGGCGCCTTTTATAAGAGCGGAGTTCGAGACGGAGGGCAGGACGGTCGTCAAGTTCTCGCCCTTCGGGCTCAAAGTGAGGGCGAGGAACAGGTCGATACTGCCGGCGCCCTTCGTTTCGCTCAGATACACCGCCGACGAGGGGCAGAGCGTCTCGGCAAATCTGCCGCTCATCCCGTTCGGCAAGGGGACGGCCGAGGCCGAGATACGCTTCAATACCAGGGGCCCGAGGCCCTGCCGGCTCGACAGCGTGTCTGTCGACAGTCTTCTCAGGATGTTCAGGGTGACGTTCCGCTCGGACGGCGCGGGGACCGTGCTCGTTTTGCCGAGGGTGCTGAACGTGAGCTTCCCCGAGCCGCGGGACGTCATGCGTCTCGACGTCGCGGGGCTCAACCTCACGGACAACGACTCCGACGAGGTCGACGAGATAACCGAGTATCAGCCGGGCGACAAGCTCAAAAACGTGCACTGGAAGCTCTCCGGCAAGGCCGACACGCTTCTCGTGAAAAAATACGGCAGCAGAGGGTCGTCGGAGTCGCTCATCGTCCCCGATCTGCGCGTCATGGGCCGCGAAAAGGCGGAATATGACAAAATATCCGACATGGTGATCGAGGCCGCCGTCGCCGCCGCTCTCAACAGGTCGGAGCGCGACAGGGCGGTGGTCCTCCGTCTGCCGGAGACGCCCGACGGCGACTTCGCCGATCTGCGCCCCGACGGGCGCGACGGGCTCGACGCCTGCCTGCCTTCCGCGGCGGCGGCACCC
>JAFZCF010000015.1 GCA_017552165.1 Clostridia bacterium | reverse complement strand
CGTCCGCGTGACCAACCTCGAGACCCACGACATCAAGCAGCACGAGATCTTCATGGGGAACTTCCCTCTGATGACCGACAACGGGACCTTCGTCATCAACGGCGCGGAGCGCGTCGTCGTTTCGCAGATCGTCAGGTCCCCCGGTATCTACTACCACAGCGATCTTGACAAATCCGGAAAAATGGTGTTTTCTTCCACCGTCATCCCGTACCGCGGCGCGTGGCTCGAATACGAGTCCAGCACAGACGACATTTTCTACGTCAGGATAGATAAAAACCGCAAGATACTCATATCGATCCTCATTCGTGCCCTGGGCATCGAATCCGACGCCGATATACTCAACTTCTTCGGCAACGACGAGATGATGCGCCAGACGCTCGGCAAGGACATCCTCGTGGAGGAAGCGCAGAACAACGGCACTTCCATCACCGAGGAAGCCCTCAAGGAGATCTATAAGAGGCTCCGTCCGGGCGAGCCGCCCACACAGGAGAGCGCTCTCATACTTATAAACAACCTGTTCTTCGACCCGAAGAGATACGATCTCGCCAACGTCGGAAGATACAAATACAACAAAAAGCTCGCCATAAGCTCCCGCCTCGTCGGCAGGACCCTCACGCGTCCCGTCGTCAACCCCGTCACCGGTGAATTCATGTTCGACGCGGGCACGGAATGCACGAAGGAGATCGCCGATCAGATCGAATTCGCCGGCGTGAACGAAGCTTATATCACCCTTGACAACGGCGACGAGATGAAGATACTTTCCAACGGTACCATCCGTCCCGAGGCCGCGCTCGGATTCGATCTTTCCGAAGCGGGCATCACGGAGAAAGTCAGTCTGTCCGTCCTTCTCGACATTATGACGAGATGCGGTCAGGACCGCGAGCTCATAATCCAGGAAGCAAGGCTGCACGCCGCCGAGCTGGTGCCGAAGCATATCACCAAAGAGGACATCTTCGCCTCTATCAACTATATGCTCTGCCTGAGGCACGGCATAGGCGTATGCGACGACATAGACCACCTCGGCAACCGCCGTCTGCGCTGCGTGGGCGAGCTGCTTCAGAACCAGTTCCGCATCGGCTTCTCCCGCATGGACAAGATAGTCAAGGAGCGTATGACGGTAGCCGGACAGGATTCCGAAAAGCTCAACCCCAAGGACCTGATCAACCCGCGTCCGATCGTAACGGCGATCCGCGAGTTCTTCGGCTCCTCTCCTCTGTCGCAGTTCATGGACCAGTCGAACCCGCTCGCGGAGCTGACGCACAAACGCCGTCTTTCGGCCCTCGGCCCCGGCGGTCTGTCGCGTGACCGCGCATCGTTCGAAGTCCGCGACGTCCACTACACGCACTACGGAAGGATGTGCCCGATAGAGACGCCCGAAGGTCCGAACATAGGTCTTATATCTTATCTTGCTTCTTACGCAAGGATAAACAAATACGGTTTCATCGAAACTCCCTTCCGCCGCGTTGACAAGGAAACGGGCGTAGTCACGAACGACGTTTTATACATGACCGCGGACGTGGAGGACAACTATATCGTCGCTCAGTCGAACGAACCTCTTGACGAAGAACACAGATTCGTCCACAAGAGAGTCATCGTGCGTGACAAGCACGAGGTCCGCGAGGCTGACCGCGAGGAAGTCGACTACATGGACGTTTCCCCGAAGATGGTCATGTCCGTCGCTACCTCGATGATCCCGTTCCTTGAAAACGACGACAACTCCCGTGCGCTCATGGGCTCCAACATGCAGAAGCAGGCAGTGCCGCTTCTCACGACGGACGCTCCCATAGTCGGAACGGGTATGGAATACAAGGCCGCCGTCGACTCCGGCGTCTGCGTCGTGGCTAAATCGGCCGGTACGGTCGAGCGCGTCACCGCAAACGACATCACGATCATAACCGACGACGGACGCAAGGAAGTCTACACTCTCATCAAGTTCAAACGCTCGAACCAGGGCACCTGCGTCAACCAGAGACCCATCTGCAACGTGGGCGACAGGATCGAGAAAGGCGACGTCATAGCCGACGGTCCCGCAACGTCCAACGGCGAGATAGCACTCGGCAAAAACGCGCTTATCGGCTTCATGACGTGGGAGGGCTATAACTACGAAGACGCCGTCCTGCTGAACGAAAGACTCGTGCGCGACGACGTATACACTTCCCTGCACATAGAGGAATATTCTCACGAGGCGAGAGAGACCAAGCTCGGCGTCGAGGATATCACGAGAGAGATACCGAACGTGTCCGAGGACGCGATAAAAGACCTCGACGCGGACGGCATAATCCGCAAAGGTACGGAAGTCCGCGCCGGCGACATCCTCGTCGGCAAGGTCACGCCGAAGGGCGAGACGGAGCTGACCCCCGAGGAAAGACTGCTGCGCGCCATATTCGGAGAAAAAGCCCGCGAGGTCAGGGACACTTCCCTGCGCCTGCCGCACGGCGAATCCGGTATAGTCGTCGACGTCCGCGTGTTCTCACGCGAAAACGGCGACGAGCTGCAGCCCGGCGTCACCAAGGTCGTAAGAGTCTATATTGCTCAGAAGCGTAAGATCTCCGTCGGCGACAAGATGGCGGGACGTCACGGCAACAAAGGCGTCGTTTCCCGCATACTCCCGCCGGAAGACATGCCGTTCTTAGCCGACGGCACGCCGCTCGACATAGTGCTGAACCCTCTGGGCGTTCCGTCCCGTATGAACATCGGTCAGGTGCTCGAGGTACATCTCGGCTACGCCGCGAAGAAGCTCGGCATCAAGGTCATGACGCCCGTTTTCGACGGAGCCAATGAGAACGACATAGCCGAAATGCAGAAGCTGGCGGGCATCTCCCTCACCGGAAAGACCACGCTTTACGACGGCAGGACCGGCGAACCGTTCGACAACCCCGTGACCGTCGGCGTTATGTATTATCTTAAACTTCATCACCTCGTCGACGACAAGATCCACGCAAGATCGACCGGACCGTATTCGCTCGTCACTCAGCAGCCTCTCGGAGGCAAGGCTCAGTTCGGCGGACAGCGTTTCGGCGAGATGGAGGTCTGGGCGCTCGAAGCTTACGGCGCCGCGTATACCCTTCAGGAGATACTGACCGTAAAGAGCGACGACGTCAAGGGACGCGTCGACACTTACGAGGCGATAGTAAAAGGCAAGAACATCCCGACGCCCGGCGTGCCCGAATCCTTCAAGGTGCTCGTCAAGGAGCTCCAGGCGCTCGCGCTTGACATCAAGGTCCTTGACAAGGACGGCATGGAGATAGAGCTTTCCACGCTCACCGACGACACGGTGCCGGAAACCGGCTATACTTCATCCGAGGATCTCGGCCCCAGCGTATTTGATGATGATGAAGCCTCCGACTCCTACACGGTTTCCGACGAGGACACCTTTACGGACGAGGGTTATGTGAAAGAGGTCTCCGACGATGACGACGATTTCTACGGAGATTCCGATTTTGACGAAGATTGACGGGGTATTTGTAAATGTTAGAGAAAAATATTTTTGATTCGATAAAAATAGGTCTCGCTTCACCCGAAATGATCCGCTCGTGGTCATACGGCGAGGTCCTGAAACCCGAAACGATAAACTACCGTACTCTGAAAGCCGAGCGCGACGGACTTTTCTGCGAAAAGATCTTCGGTCCGACGAAGGACTGGGAATGTCTGTGCGGAAAATACAAGCGCGTCCGCTACAAGGGCAAGATATGCGAGAAATGCCACGTTGAGGTAACGCAGAAAAAGGTCAGACGCGAGAGGATGGGCCACATCGAGCTCGCTACGCCCGTATCTCACATCTGGTATTTCAGAGCTATCCCGTCGAGGATGGCGACGCTGCTCGACATCTCGCAGAGGACGCTTGACAAAGTACTGTACTTCGGTCAGTATATAGTGCTTGAGGTCGGTGAATTCGCGTCCCAGACGCTGCACGTCATGCAGCCGCTGACGGAAGCCGAATACCGCCGCGAGCTTGAAAAATACGACGACGACTTCAGAGTCGGCATGGGCGCCGAGGCTATAAAAGAGCTGCTTGAAAGACTTGACGTGGACGCGCTGTGCGAAAACCTGAAGACGGAGATCGCGACCTCCGTCGGTCAGAAGAAGGTCAAGCTGATCAAACGTCTCGACGTTGCGGAAGCGTTCCGCAAATCCGGAAACAAACCCGAATGGATGATACTCGACGTCGTTCCGGTAATACCGCCGGATCTTCGTCCTCTGCTCCAGCTCGACGGCGGCAGATTCGCCACCTCGGACTTGAACGACCTTTACCGCCGCGTCATAAACAGAAACAACCGTCTTAAAAAGCTCATCGAGCTTGACGCCCCCGAGATAATCATAAGAAACGAAAAGCGTATGCTCCAGGAAGCCGTCGACGCCCTGATCGACAACAGCAGACGCGGCAAGCCCGTAACGGGACCGAGCAGCAGACCGCTGAAATCGCTTTCCGAAATGCTCCGCGGCAAACAGGGACGTTTCCGTCAGAACCT
>JAFZCF010000014.1 GCA_017552165.1 Clostridia bacterium | reverse complement strand
GCAGCCGAAGAGGCCGCAGAATAACGGTTAAAAGTCAAAATAAAATCTCCGCCGCTTTTACGAGCGGCGGAGATTTTTTATCGCGTTTATCTTTTTTTGACGCCGAATTCGTCGCCGGTTTTGATGATCGTGTCGTAGAGCTCGTTGACAATCGGCATATCTTTTCTGACGAGCGGGAGGAACGGCGCGCGTGTCGTTCCGATGTCGTATCCGCGCATAGCCGTGAGCTTCTTGCAGGTCGTCATGAGGCACGAAGTGTCGAACATACGGTAAATGATGCCGGTTATTTTGCTCTGAAGACGCGTCGCGTCGTCGAGTTTTCCGAGGGTTATGAGTTCTTCAAGTTTCAGGAAGAGCTCGGGCATGCAGCCGTAGGTGCCGCCGATACCTCCTGACGCGCCCATGACGCGCCCCGCCATATACTGCTCGTCCGGTCCGTTGAATATCGCCACGTCCTCGCCGCCGGCGGTCCTCAGACGGTATATGTCCTGGACGCTCATGCTGCTGTTCTTGACGCCGATGGCCCTTCCGGTCCCGAGCATGCTGACGAAGAGGGGAGTCGAAAGATTGAATCCGTTCGTCGTTCCCGGAATATTGTATATGAGGAGCGGGACGGCGTCGGTCGCGGATATGACGTCGAGCCAGTACTTTTTGACTGTCGCGTCGCTGAGCCCGTAATAGACTCCGGGGATCATGGCGATGGCGTCGACACCGAGCTTTTCGGCGTGTTTCGCTAGCGCGATGCTGTCCTTTGTCGACGGGCAGGCGACGTGCGCTATGATAGTCATTTTGCCCTTGACGGCGTCCATAACGGCCTCGAGGGTCGCTTTTCTCTCGTCGACAGACTGGAGGATGCATTCTCCCGAGCTGCCGCAGACGTAGAGCCCTTTTACTCCTATACTTGCGTAATAATCGGCGAGCGCCGCCGCGCGGTCCTTTGATACCTTTCCTCTCGCTGTGTAGCATGCGTAAAACGCCGGGAAGGCGCCTCTGTATTTTGCCGGAACTGACATGATTCTTTCTCCTTGGAAACTGATAAACTTGATTTTGTCTTTGTGAAGCCGTTACAACACGGCCGCGTAGCGTTTTGTTATTTCGTACGGTCTCGTGATCGCCGAGCCGACGACGCAGGCGTGCACTCCGCAGTCCATCGCCTGTCTGAGCTGTCTGGGCGACCATATCCCGCCCTCGGCTATTACCGGGACGCCCGCGTCCCGCACGAGAGAGCATATAAGCTCATAGTTGGGAGCCGGGCAGGGTATCGGGTCGCGTGTGTATCCGTAAAGCGTAGTCCCGACGATGTCGAAGCCGAGCTTTGCCGCCTCGATCCCGTTCTCGTAGGACGCGCAGTCGGCCATAAAAAGCTGATCCGGATATTTGTCTCTGAGTTCGGGGAACATCTCCCGAATAGTCCGTCCGTCGGGGAGTTTGCGGAAAGTCGCGTCCATCGCAATTATTTCGCATCCGACGGATACGAGCGAGTCGACAAGTTCCGTCGTCGGGGTGATGAAGACTTCGCTGTTGTCGAAATTCTTTTTGACTATGCCGATGACGGGCAGGGAAACGTTCTTTTTTATTTCCGTTATGTCCTCCGGCGTGTTTGCCCGGATGCCCTTTGCGCCTCCGAGCATGGCGGCGTATGCCATCCTTCCCATGATGAAACTGCTGTGAAGCGGCTCTTCGGGAAGCGCCTGGCAGGAAACGATAAGCCCGCCCTTTATGCTCTGCATTATTTCACTGTTAGTCATCCTTATTTTCTTTCCGCTCCTCTTTTACTGCGTCTTCGGCGTTTTTCTTGCCCTGGAAATAGGTTTTCCGGTATTCTCCGGGACCCATGCCGTATTCCGATATGAACGCCCTCGTAAAGCTCATTCTCGACGAGAAACCTATCGCCGCGCTGATCTGCTCTATCGACAGCTGCGTGCTGTTGAACATCTCGATTGCCACGCGGATACGCCTCTGCATCATCGCCCGACGGAAGGTCACGCCGTAATATTTTGTCGACAGACGGTCGAGCTGTCTAACCGAAATATGGAACTGCTCGGCGGCCTTTTTCGTCGTGAGGTCTGTCATGAACTGCGAAGCGAGCATGTTCTCGAGTCGCGTGCTGCCGATTATGTCGACGTCATCGTTTTTCTGGGCGGCGTTCGAGGGTTCGGCTCCGCTCGCTCTGAGGATTCCCGTGTTCATGTCGGCGAGACGCACGAGGATATCGGCGAGCGTTATCGCAAGATATTTCGAGCGCGTCGTCGTTGCGAGATCAGCGAGCCGGCAGAGCTGTATCGATATATCGTGGTGATGTTTTATGTGTATCGGCTCGTCCTGACCGAGGAACTGTGTCAGGTCGTGATAAAGATCCTGGCTGCTCCGCTTTCTCTGGAAATAGGAAAAACAGACCGATTTCCACCTGGTCCGGGGATCCGTCGGGAGCTTGACGTGCTCCTTGCCCGGAGGGATGATCACGACGTCGCCCGGTTCGACGGTTATCACGCCGTTCGGGATTTTTATTTCTATCGAGTGGTTTTCGCATACGAAAAGCTCATAGAACGGATGTGAGTGAAGTATGTATGAGACGTATTTTCCGACCTCGTGATTTCCTTCGAGTACCGCGCTTACGTGCGGGACGTCGTGGAGAAGACGGAAATATGTGTTTTCGATCTGTATGCCGTGCTCGCGCATGTTTCGGTTAACCGCCTTTCGTCAATATTATATTGCTTTTCCCGCTTTGTGTCAATCCTGCGGGATACGTTTTCGGACATTTTCGGCCAAATAATGTCCAAAACCGTTCACAAGCGCCGCGTTTCCCGCGCAATCGCGGATACGGAGGGACGTTTTGTGCGGATTTTACCGGGATTTGAAAAAATATCTTTTTTTGCATTGACCTCGTGACGGTACGATGATAAAATATATAGCGCAATGTATGGCGGTTTCCGCCGAAAAAAAGACGATGAATCGCAACAACAGGGAGAAAACAATGAAGGTTAGAAAAATAATTGCTATTGTTCTGGCTGTTATTACGGTCTCAGGGGCGGCGGTCGCCTGCTCGGGCAGCGGCGGCAGCGGCACGGGCACGGGCGG
>JAFZCF010000210.1 GCA_017552165.1 Clostridia bacterium | reverse complement strand
GCCGTCCATCCTCATTCCTCCTGACGCGCAGGCCTCGAAAATCACGCCGGGATGTCTCTCTCTGACCTCGTTGACCCACGAAAGGAACGCCGCCGTCGCCTGCTCGAGGCCTTCCCCGAGACTGTCTCCGCCGTCGCATCCGACGCCGAGCTCCTCGTTATAGTCGAACTTGATATATTCGGCGCCGTAGTCCTCAGCCATCCTCCGGATCGTCTCCGTGAGATAGTCCCTCACGCGCTGGCTCCTGAAATCAAGGAAATACCTGCCCATAACGTGGATCGGTCTGCCGCCCCGGGTGAGGAAATCGCCGTCCCCGTAATAATTCAGCATATCTGTACATTTATTGCCGATTATTTCCGGCTCTATCCACAGGCCGGGCTTCATCCCGAGGGATTTTATGAAATCGAGCGTTTTGCGGAGGCCGGACGGGAATCTCGCGTGGCTCTCCTTCCACTGCCCGACGTAGGGGTAAACCTCGCTCCCCGGCTCCTCATTGTGCCAGCCGCAGTCGATGACGTAATACTCCACGCCGCAGGAGGCGGCGACGGGCGCTGCCGCCCTCGTATTCTCCTCCGTCGGGGAGTCCCACGAAAAGTGCATATACTCGTTATAAATCACCGGCAGATCGCGGTCCGGCCCGGAATATCCCGCCACGTCGCGGCGGTATCCGGTCATTTTCCCCGCGACCCCGTCGAGTGAATCCGACGCGGCGAATGCCGTGCGAACAGTTTCGTACCTTTCTCCCGGGTTGAGAACCTTTCTCCAAGACCCGAAACATTCGCGTGCGCCCCCGGTGTATAGGTATATCCTGCCGCCGTCCTCGCTGATCTCGGAATACCACGAGCTGTTGCTTTCGATCTGGCACATGAAAAAGCGTACCGAAACGGCGTCTTCGATTATCAGCTGCGGGAGGTATTCCTTCGTCGACCAGCCGCCGACGTTCCCTACCGCTATCCTGTTCTGCCCCGTGTTGCCCTTTGTAAAGAGCCCGAGATCGTAAAGCGAAAGCCGCCTCGGCTGGCACTCTCTGTGATGTCCCTGAGGGAAAGTGTAAAGAAATATATTGTTCTCGTCAGGCGAAGCCCCGCCGATGCCCGAAAGAAACAGCGACGAGACGTACTCGAGCGCGATCTCCCCGTCCGAGACGTTCGTGACGGCGGTGCTCACGGCGTAGGCGCCGCCGTGATACTCGAAAGTCACCTTCGCCTCGATAAGCTCCGAGCGCGACGTGACGGTCAGCTTGTCTCCGCTCTCCTCGTGCCCGACGTACCTGAGCCGCTGCTCCTCCGACGAGCGTATGACCTTGTTTCCCGAATGGGAGTTCTTATGCTCGCCCTCTATCTGTATCTGTGAAAGCACGCTCCGTTCGCTGTCGTCTGGCAGCTCGCAGCCGTCGACGCCCTTCAGGCAGAGCGTACCGTTGAACGTGCCGAATCTCAGTCCTTTCCAAGAAAAATCCGCCATTTGATTGCCTCCTTGTGTATCATTATTATAACAAAAAAGCGCCCTCACAGTCAAGACGCGGGAGCGCAGGGATGAATCAAATAATTGATTTTTCTGTCAGAGCGGCGGCGCGTGCCTTTTTATGAATAAGGCACAAGAGAAACCGCGGGTCGGAAACCGGCCCGCGGCGTTCTGTTTATAAGGTTATTGCTTAAAACCGCGATTGCCCGTCAGGCAGCAGGTTCCCAGATTCCATCGGCCACGTTGCCGAGAGACGTGCCGTCGCTTGAGAATACCGTGCTTCCGACAAGCGTCGCGCCGGTGTACGTCGTGCCGTTAATGGTAAACGTTCCGCGGGTGATCGAGCCCTGGCCGTCAACCGATTTGTCGGTCGCG
>JAFZCF010000209.1 GCA_017552165.1 Clostridia bacterium | reverse complement strand
CCATTTCCATGCTCAAGGAAAAGGGCGTAAAGGATATCCGTCTCCTCTGCCTCGTTTCGGCTCCCGAAGGCGTGAAGAAGGTCCAGGAAGAGCATCCCGACGTTGATATATTCACGGCTGCGCTCGATGAAAAACTCGATGACAACTGCTACATCGTGCCGGGACTCGGAGACGCAGGAGACCGCCTCTTCGGCACAAAGTAATAGTATATCTGTATTTTTCGCCCGGATCACGTGATCCGGGCGTATTGTGATTTGAGATTGAAATGGATACAAAAAACGAAAGCACCCTGAAAGGTAACGCCCGCGACAGGGTGATCATTAGGACAAGTTTTATCGGAATCTCGGCGAACTTTCTGCTCGCGGCGGTCAAGGCGGTCATCGGCCTGATTGCAAACTCCATTGCCGTGGTGCTCGACGCCGTCAACAACCTGAGCGACGTCATTAGTTCCGTGGTCACGATAGTCGGCACCAAGCTCGCCTCGCGAAAACCGGATAAAAAGCACCCGCTCGGACATGGAAGGATAGAGTATCTCTCGGCGATGATAGTCGCCGCGATAGTTCTTTACGCCGGCGTGACCTCGCTCGTTGAGTCGATTAAAAAGATAATAAGCCCGGAGGTCCCGGACTATTCTCCGCTGTCCCTGATAATAATCGCAGTCGCCGTGGCGGCGAAGCTCGTGCTCGGAATGTACGTCAGAAAAATGGGGAACAAAGTCAATTCCGGTTCGCTGATTGCGTCGGGTACTGACGCGCTGTACGACGCCATCCTCTCGGCGTCGGTGCTCGCCTCGGCGCTTGTCTTCGTAATTTTTCACATAAATCTCGAGGCGTACGTCGGCGTTATTATCTCTCTATTCATTATAAGATCCGGTATCGGTATGTTGACCGAAACGCTCAACGAGCTCCTCGGAAAGCGCGTTGACCGTGAGTTTCTCGCCTCGATACGCGATACCATACTGAAGGATGAAAAAGTCAGGGGGGTTTACGATCTCATACTCCATTCATACGGACCTGACAGATATATCGGTTCGGTTCATGTAGAGATTCCGGACACGATGAACGCCGATGAAATCGACGCGATGGAGCGCAGGATAGCCGAAAACGTTTATCTCGAGCACGGCGTTATTCTCGGCGGGATCGGGATATATTCTGCCAATACGAAAAACACCGAAATAACGGCCCTGAGAACAGAGGTGCTCAATTACGTCACGTCGTTCGACGGAGTGATCCAGGTGCACGGGTTTTACGCCGACCTTGAAAAAAAGGCGATTAATCTCGACGTTATTCTCGACTATTCTATCTCAGACAGAGACAGAATATACGAAGAGATTGACAAGGGACTAAAAGAAAAGTTCCCGGACTATTCTTTCAGGGTAACTCAGGACATTGACGTATAACGGCCGCCGTAAACTTTTTCTGCACATCCTTTTGGAAAAAAGAGCAGACTGATATCAAAATCAGTCTGCTTTTCATAGCTAATCAATTTGATGAACCGGACGTCGCGCGTCGCGCCGCAGGAACTGTCAGTTTTCGGATATCGCGTCGATGACGTGAAGAATGGCGGCGTCGGCCGCTTTTTCCCTGATCTCATGCCTGTCGCCTTCAAAATCGTGTCGGAAGGCCTCTGTTTTGCCCCCGTGCGATACGCCGATAAATACGAGCCCGACGGGATCGGAAGAAGGATTGCCGCCCGCGTATCCGGTGACGGACACACCGATATCGCCGTGCTTAGCCGCGCATTCCGCCATTTCGAGGGCAACCTCGCGCGAGACCGCCGTGTGCTCCGATATGGTTTGGGGATCGACCCCGAGCACGCCGGATTTTATTTCATTCGTGTACGATACGATCCCTCCGTTCACGGCGCGCGACGCACCGGGCACGTCGGTCAGTTTTTTTGCTATCAGCCCGCCCGTGCACGACTCCGCCGTGAAGACGGTAAGATTTCTTTCAGTCAGAAGAGAAACGAGCCTTTCCGCGGGAATCGGTTTTGTATTATTTCTTTTCATTATGTCACATACTGTTTTCAACGTATTCTACGAGGTCGCTTACCGTAACGAGATCCTCCACGTCTTCCTCGGGTATCGTGCAGCCGAATCTGTCCTCTATCGCGATCAGCAGGTCGACGATATCGAGCGAATCCGCTCCGAGATCGCCCGAGAGCTTTGAGTG
>JAFZCF010000208.1 GCA_017552165.1 Clostridia bacterium | reverse complement strand
TTGAAGAACTCCTTTTTACCACCAATTGCTTCGGTTGGCATTGAATATTTCATCGTATTCGGAACCCGTTTGTGTTTGGTCTATAACTTCAATCTCAAATATCTTTGCAGATGACAGCACCTCGTTTAATCGGCCTATGTTTGCATACCTCGTTTGTGTGTCAACTTCGCTGTAATATGTTATCTCGTCGTTATGGTAATGTAACTCGGCACAATCTACCATACAGATACCACCGTAGTCCGTTTCAAAGAGCAAATTATATTTGTAGCTGCTGTCATATCTGAAGATGACATAGTTTCGCCCATCATTCATAAAGTTGAAACCACCATAGTAATTGAAACCTTTTCTGCTCATCTCAATTGAATTGTTTTGTGAGTTGAGTGAATAACCAGCAGAGAAGTTGATATACAATGATTCGTTGTAGTCTTCTCCGGCATATTCACATCTCGCCTTTTCCTCAGCCCGTTTTGCTCTTATTTCATCGGTGTCCCACCCAATCCAATCGAGCCAAGAATCCGCGTCACATACCAAAGCATAGCAATCTTTCCCCAAAACAATGGTCAGTTTGCCGATCGGTTCCGGTAAAATCAATTCGTTTTGCGAAGGGTTGACAGACGTTCCATTTACCCCTTGCTTGTCTTTATCGTTGTTCCCCGCCGGCTTTTTTGTGCCTTCCGCCGAATCGGCGCTTTCATAGCCCGCCTGGAGATAATCTATTTTTTTATTGAGACTTACCGACGTGACGACGCTTACAACGATACTCGCCGCAGCGACGATTATGGAAATAATTGAAATAATTTTATCTTTCACCTTTAACACCTCGATAAAATGTTTCTTCTCACTGTGCCTGCTCCTTTTGTCCAGAACGGGCGTTTTTCTCGGAAAGGCGCTTTTTGACCTGCGAGTCCGTCGCCGCCGTCAGGGTGAAGGTGAACTCGCAGTATTTCCCGTAGACGGAGTCGACGCGGATGTCCTCGCCGTGGGCGTCGATTATCGACTTGGCGATGTACATGCCGAGACCGGTGCCCGACCTGTCCATCCCGCGGCTGCGGTCCGCCTTGTAGAACCTGTCGAATACCCTCGGCAGGTCGCTCTCGGGTATGCCGTCCCCCTCGTTGTACACCGACACCGAGACCTTTTCCTTTTCCCTCGTTATGCGGACGCGGTATTTGCCCCCTTCGCGGGAGAACTTGACGGCGTTGTCGCATATATTGTAGAGGATCTGGTGGACGGCGTCGTGGTCGGCGTTGACGTACAGACCGTCGTCGGGAGCGTCGAACTCCACGTCGAGCTTTTTCTTCTCTATCTTCTGCTCGAAATTGATGAGTATTATGCGCGCCATCTCGCATATATCAAAGGGCGCCATGACGAATTTCCTGTCTCCCGACTCGAGTCTCGAGACGTCGAGCAGGGCGCTCACGAGCTTTGAGAGGCGCTTTATCTCCTCGGATATCAGGCGGAGGTAGGAATCCTGTTTGTCCTTCGGTATGGTCCCGTCGAGTATCGCCTCGACGAAGCCCGAGATGGTCGTCATGGGCGTGCGCAGATCGTGCGCAACGCTCGACAGGAACTCGGAGCGGGTGTTTTCGAGCTTTTCTATCGACGCCGCCATGTTGTTCATGGCCGTGCCGAGCTCGGCGACCTCGTTCGTGCCGCTGACCTTTACCCTCACGTCGAACTTGCCGTTCCCGTAGGCGCGGGCGGCGTTCGCCAGCTCGTGGAGCGGGGCGGCTATCCTCTCGCTCACGAAATACACGGCGATGAGGGTGGCGAGCGTCATCCAGAGACTCGTCATGATGATGGTCTTGACCGTCGTAGATATGATCTGAGTCACCGATTCGTCGGATTTGCAGACGATGACGGCGCCGGAGACCACGCCCGAGGTCCTCAGGGGGAGGCCGTAGACGCTCCGTTTGCCGTCGAGGAGCCCGCCGAGGTCGCCCTCGCCGGTGCAGGACCCGCCCGTGATTTTGCTCATGACCCCGGCGTCGACCGACGTCCCGCTTATCTCCCCGGCCCTGAAGCCGTGAGTGAAGAGTATCGTCCCCCCGCTGTCGGTGACGAGGACGGCGAAGTCCCCGCCGAGCACCCGGCTGAAGGCCGCGAAGGCCGCCCTCAGCTCCGACCTGTTGGTCTCGAAATAATCCCTGAGCCCGTTGACGCCTGTCTCGGCCGTCCGGGTCCCGAGCAGATCCACGCAGGCCTCGGCGACGTCCTCCAGCTGCTTGTCGGAGAGGGAGCGGAAGTGATCCGCTATCATGGCGCTGAAAAGCGCCGCCATGAGCGAGAAGCTGAGGACTATTATCAGAACGAAGGTTGCGAAGAATTTTGTGAAAATGCTTTTGAACATTACGTTTTCCCCGAGGTCATATCCTCGCGACCCCGGTCCTGCGCGCCGCCTCGGCCAC
>JAFZCF010000207.1 GCA_017552165.1 Clostridia bacterium | reverse complement strand
GCTGCTCGGGGTGCTGTCGCGCGTCGTCGTCGACCTCGCGCAGCTCAAGGTGCCGGAGTTTTACAGACTGATAATAAACGGTATAAACGACGGCAGCAACCTCATGGACGGGGTCGCCGTCGTATTTGACATGGATTTCGTGCTGAGGGAGATATGTTTCCCTCTCATCGTCGTCATTCTTCTGCTCGTCGTCGGGCGGTTCCTCTGGAGGATCTGCTTCTTCGGCTCGGCGATCTCCGTCGAGACCTCGATAAGGGACGAGATGTTCGACAAGTGCAAGGACCTTTCCCAGCAGTATTACAACGTCAACAAGGTCGGCAACCTGATGTCGTTCTACACGAACGACCTCGAAACGATACAGGACTGCTTCGGCGGGGGGCTCCTCGTGCTGTGCGACGCGCTCTTCCTCGGCGGCTCGGCGTTTTTCAAGATGTTCCGCATGGACCCCGTCATGACGGGCTTTGCCATGATACCGATGGCGATACTCATCGTCCTCTCGATACTCGTCGGCAAAAAGCTGACCGAAAAATGGGACGAGAGACAGGCGGCGTTCTCCTCCCTCTCGGATTTCGCGCAGGAAAGCTATTCCGGGATCGCGGTCATAAAGGCGTTCGTAAAGGAAGCCAAAGAGCTCTCCGCGTACAGCCGTCTTAACAAAAATAACGAAAAGGCCAACGTCGAATACGTAAAGATCTCGACGCTCTTCAACGTCATGGTGATGTTCTTCGCCGAGTCCGTCGTTTGCGTGATACTCGGCTACGGCGGATATCTAGTATATACGGGCGCTTTCGACGCCGGACGGCTCGTAGAGTTCATTGGATACTTCACGGCGATGATATGGCCGATAATGGCGGTGTCGGAGCTCGTCGACATGACCTCTCAGGGCCGCGCCTCGCTCAAACGCGTAAGCGAACTGCTCGACACCGAGCCGGACGTCGCCGACAGGCCGGACGTCGAGCCCTTCGGCGGCGAGGTCAGGGGCGAGATAGAGTTCCGCAATCTGACGTTCAGATATCCCGGCGCCGCCCGCGATTCGCTCACCGACGTCAGCGTGACGATACGCGCCGGCGAAAACGTCGGCATAATCGGCCGCACCGGCTCGGGCAAAACGACGCTCACGGATCTCATCCTCAGGACCTACAACGTCCCCGACGGGACGCTCTTCATCGACGGCAGGGACGTGAACGGCCTGCCGATAAAAGAGGTGCGCGACGCCTGCGCCTACGTGCCTCAGGACAATTTCCTGTTCTCCGACACGATAAAGGGCAACATCGCCTTCTCGTCCGACACCGTCTCCGACGGCGACGTCGCCGACGCGGCGGTCGCCGCTGACATAGACTGCAACATCTCGGAGTTCAACGACGGATACGACACCGTTCTCGGCGAGCGCGGCGTGACGGTCTCAGGCGGACAGAAGCAGCGCATCTCGATCGCCCGCGCGATACTCAAAAACGCGAAAATACTCATCCTCGATGACTCGGTTTCGGCGGTCGACACCGTGACCGAGCGCAGGATAATAGAAAATCTCCGTCAGCGGCGCCGCGGGTGCACGACTATACTGATCGCCCACCGCGTCTCGACCGTTGAGCAGATGGACAGGATAATTTTCATGGAAAACGGGCGCGTGCTCATGTCCGGCACGCACGGGGAGCTTATCGAAAACTGCCCGGAATACCGCCGCACGGTCGAGCTTCAGCAGCTCGAGGAGCAGGAAAGGGTGGCGGGAAATGCGTGACTTTTACCCTCTGATATTCGTCGGGGCGGTCGTCGCCGCCCTGTCGGTCGCTTTCATAATCGCCTACGCCTCCGTCAAAAACAAGAAAGAGGCGATGGGCTTTGACAGGAACGTCAGCGACGCCGTGATCATAAAGCGCCTCCTCGGCTACGCGAAAAAGCACGCCTGGCGCTTTGTCCTCGTGCTTGTCATAATGCTCTTCTCGATAGCTTACGACGTTATATCCCCGTACTTCATCGGGCAGATCGAAAAGCTCGTCACAGGGACCTTCACGGTGAAGGAGCTCGAGCTCCGCGTCGCCGCCTTCGCGTCTGTGCTCGTCGTTTCGGTCGTCAGCGTGTACGTCCAGGCCGTGATCCTGCAGAAGACCGGTCAGAAGATAATCTCCGAGCTGAGGGAGGACGTTTTCCGCAGGATCGAGAGTCTCTCTCACGCCCAGCTGACGAAGATACCGGTCGGCACCCTCGTCACGAGAACGGTTTACGACACGAACTCGGTCTCTATAATGTTCACGAACATACTCGTCAACCTCGTGAAGAACGTCTTCATGCTCGTCGGCGTCTTCACCGCGATGGTGATAATCAACCCGGCGATGACCCTCGTCGTGATGTGCTTCGTGCCCTTCGTCGTGCTCTTTACCGTGATATTCAGGCGGTTTTCCCGTATGGCGCACCGCATGGTGAAGGACCGCACGACGGACGTCAACGTCTTCCTGTCCGAAAACCTCTCGGGCATAAAGATAACCCAGATATTCAACCGCGAGGAGCGCAAACTCGCCGAGTTCAGGGAGCGCAACGTCGCGCTTAAAAAGGCCAAGCAGCGCCAGATCCTGGTGTTCGGCATATTCAGGCCCGTCGTTTACATGCTCTACATGTGCTCGGTGCTCGCGCTGTTCTTCGTCTCGTCGCTCCTCAGGGTCAGGGGCGC
Organism: Clostridia bacterium; assembly: GCA_017552165.1. The sequence goes on along the minus strand of JAFZCF010000207.1, from coordinate 1,440 downwards.
CGAGCTGCTCGGATACGCGATAGACTCGTCCGTCGTCGTGACCTTCTATATGTATCTGAACAAGTTCTTCAACCCGATTCAGAACATAGCGGAGCAGTTCCACAGACTTCAGTCCGCCTTTGCCTCGGCCGAGAAGATATTCGCCGTCCTCGACACCGAGCCCGAGATCACCGACGCGCCCGACGCGATCGAGCTTTCGGACGTCAGGGGAGACATCGAGTTCCGCGACGTTTGGTTCGAATACAAGCCCGGCGAGCCGGTCCTGAAGGGCGTGTCGTTCCACATCCTTCCGGGTCAGACCGCCGCCTTCGTCGGAGCGACCGGCGCGGGAAAATCGACCATCCTATCGCTGATATGCCGCAACTACGACATACAGAAGGGCGAGATACTCATCGACGGGACGGACATCAGAAAGATAAAGATATCCTCCCTCCGCCGGCATATCGGCCAGATGCTCCAGGACGTGTTCCTGTTCTCCGGGACCGTCAGGAGCAACATCGCGCTCCGCGAAGAGGGCTTTTCGGACGACGAGATAAACGAGGTCTGCCGGTACGTCAACGCCGACGCCTTCATCGAAAAGCTCAAAAACGGCCTCGACGACGAGGTCAGGGAGCGCGGAAACAACTTCTCAGCCGGTCAGCGTCAGCTCCTCAGCTTCGCCCGCACGATAATCCACCGCCCCTCGGTCATGATCCTCGATGAGGCGACCGCCAACATCGACACCGAGACCGAGGCGCTCATACAGGACTCGCTCCAGAAAATACGCACGATAGGCACGACGATCGTCGTCGCCCACCGGCTCTCGACGATACGCTCCGCCGACGTCATATACCTGATGTCCGGCGGCAGGATCATAGAACAGGGCAGCCACACCGAGCTCTTCGCCGCAGACGGCGAATACAAGCGGCTCTATCTGCTCCAGTCCGACCTGCACCAGATGAGGGAAGGAACGTGAAGGACCTCATCGTCCGTGTGCTCGCGGAAAACGGAACGGAATGCGGCGACGAGCAGGCCGGAAAGCTGTCGCTTTACCTCGACCTGCTTCTCGAAGAGAACAGAAAGACCAACCTCACGGCGATAACCGACAAAGAGAGGGCCGTCGTTCTCCACGCGGCGGACTCGATCCTCGCCTCGCGCTTCATCCCGCGGGGAAAGCTCCTCGACATCGGGAGCGGAGCCGGCCTGCCGGCCGTGCCGCTCGCCGTCATGCGCGAGGACGTCGCCGTCACGGCGCTCGACGCGACGGAAAAGAAGACGGCGTTCATCGCCCGCGCGGCGCGTGAGCTCGGGCTCGGAAACCTGACGGTCATGACGGGGCGCGCCGAGGAGCTCGGCCGGGGCCCGCGTTTCAGAGAAAAATTCGACGCCGTCACGGCGCGCGCAGTTGCGCGGCTCGACGTGCTTTGCGAGCTGGCGGGCGCGCTGCAGCAGCACCTGCGC
>JAFZCF010000013.1 GCA_017552165.1 Clostridia bacterium | reverse complement strand
TTGTTAGGCTCGGCTTTGCAGAAAGCAAAATGCCGTTAGTAAAGCGATGGTTTAAGTAAGCCTCCCTTGTGTAAAGGCAGGCGTGAACCCCAAAGCTCGTTTTGCTCGCTTCGAGGACCCCGCCACGGGGGACCGCTTGCGGTGGAGGGATTGTCTCTGTAAAGTTCCCACTTTACAATCCCCCCATGGCGGGGGAAGGCGAGATTTAGGTTGGCGATCCCCCCTCATTTGCAACTTTCGTGCGATTTTCGTGCGACAAACGTGCGAAAAAGGTGAGATGCGTTTTTCGGCCGGACGCGGTATAATAATGCCGTCACCGAGGGACGCGTCCGAGGCGCGGCAGAGGGACAGCCGATGGACGGCAGAAGGGCGCCGCCGAAGAATGTCCGAGGGGCTGACAGGGCACGGACGACGAGGGTGGCGCGGCGTTTTGCGGGCGGCAGTTGACATCGCGCGGTTTTTGTGATATTATTTAGATTGACATTATATTAAGTCACGGAGACCGATATGGCACAGGATAAAAAATTTGTTGAATCTATAACGTCGATGGACGTCGACTTTGCGCAGTGGTACACCGACGTCGTCAAGAAGGCGGACCTCTGCGATTATTCGAGTGTAAAGGGATGTATGATCATCCGCCCGTACGGATACGCGATATGGGAAAATATCCAGAGCATCCTCGACAGGCGCTTCAAGGAAACGGGGCACGAGAACGTCTATATGCCCATGTTCATCCCCGAGTCGCTGCTTCAGAAGGAAAAGGATCACGTCGAGGGCTTTGCGCCTGAATGCGCCTGGGTGACCTGCGGCGGGAGCGAGCCGCTCACCGAAAAGCTTTGCATCCGCCCGACGTCGGAGACGCTCTTCTGCGAGCACTACGCGAACATAATCTCGTCGTGGCGCGATCTCCCCAAGCTCTACAATCAGTGGTGTTCCGTCGTGAGGTGGGAAAAGACCACGCGCCCGTTCCTTCGCACGAGAGAGTTCCTCTGGCAGGAGGGGCACACGATGCACGCGACGGAAGAGGAGGCACGCGGGGAGACGCTCCGGATGCTGAACATCTACGCCGATTTCTGTGAAAAAGACCTCGCTATCCCGGTCGTAAAGGGTCCGAAGACCCCGTCCGACAAGTTCGCGGGAGCCGAGGACACCTACGCGATAGAGGCGCTCATGCACGACGGCAAGGCGCTCCAGGCCGGAACGTCACACTATTTCGGCGACGGCTTCGCCCGCGCCTTCGGCATAAAATACGCCGACCGGAACAACCAGCTCCAGTACCCGCATCAGACGTCGTGGGGAGTCACGACGCGGCTCATCGGCGCGATAATCATGGCTCACGGCGACGACAACGGGCTTGTTCTTCCGCCCGCCGTTGCCCCGATACAGGTGGTCATCATCCCCGTCGCTCAGCACAAGCCGGGCGTGCTCGAGACCGCCTCGGCGCTGAAAGACCGGCTTATAGCCGCCGGCTTCCGCGTAAAGCTCGACGACTCTGACAACACCCCGGGCTGGAAATACTCGGAATACGAAATGAAGGGCGTGCCCGTGCGCCTCGAGCTCGGTCCGCGCGACATAGAGGGCGGACAGTGCGTGCTCGTGTCGCGCCACGACAGGGCCAAGAGCTTCGTCCCGCTCGACCGCCTCGAGGAAGAGGTGGCGAAAAAACTCGCCGAGGTGCGCGACGGTCTCTACGCAAAGGCGCTCGAAAACCGCGAGCGGAGAACGCGCGACGCCCGTACGGTCGACGAGATCAGGGAATCGCTCGAAAAGAACGGCGACGGATTCTTCCGCGCCATGTGGTGCGGCTCCGAGGAATGCGAGGACAGGGTCAAGGAGCTGACCGGAGTCGGCTCGCGCTGCATACCGTTTGAACAGGAGAAGCTCTCCGACGTATGCGTCTGCTGCGGTAAACCCGCGTCGACCATGCTGCTCTGGGCAAAAGCGTACTGATAAATGAAAAACCGCCGCAGGATGACGACAGTTATATTGATTGCCGCGATCTCTGCGGCGCTTTTGTGCGCCGCCTCGGCGAACGAGGACCTCTCGCTCAAAAACGGGAGATATTATTCGTCAAACGGCACGGAGATCCCCGGCGTCGTCTCCCGCGGGATAGACATCAGCACGTTCCAGAAGGATATAGACTGGGAGGCCCTGCGGGCGGAATATGACGCCGGAAACCTCGATTTCGTCATTATCCGCTGCGGATACGGCGACGACGAGGAGTCTCAGGACGACTACAGGTATTATCAGAACGTCGAGGCGTGCGCCGGGGCCGGCATCCCCTTCGGGATATATCTCTACTCATACGCCGACACGGCGGAGCACGCCGAGAGCGAGCTGAAACACGTCCTGCGCCTCATCGAGGGCTGTAACGTCACGTATCCGATCTTTTACGACATAGAAAACGATCTGCACGCAAAGATCGGCGCGGACGGGATACGCATGATAGTCGACATCTTCTGCGGCGGGCTGTACGAGCTGGGATACGAGACGGGCGTGTATTCGATGCGCTCGTGGTACACGAACGACAACCGCGTCGGGGCGCTCGACTTTGAGGGGATGCCCTGGCTCGTCAAATGGATCGCCGAGTACAACAACACGCTGAAATACGACGGCGGCTTTGATATATGGCAGGCGACGTCGAAGGGCAGGGTGAACGGAATCTCGACCGACGTCGACGTCGATTACTCCTTCCTGCCGAAAAGGACGGCGGAGCACTGCTACGTCACTTTCGATATCAACACCGGCGGGGACGCCGAGTGCGACCTGTCGCCCATGCATCTGAACAGAGGCGAAAAGCTCGGCTGCCTCCCGCGTCCCGTGTGCGGGACGGCGAAGTTCCTCGGCTGGTACACCTCACCGAAGGGCGGGCGGAAGGTCAGCGAGGACACCGTGATAAGCGAAGCGGGGCAGCTCCGGCTGTACGCCCGCTGGGGAAGCGGTCAGACCCCGGCCGAAGAGCCGTCGGGAGAGGCGCCCGCACCGCCCGACAAAAGCGGCTTTACGGTCATCCGGCCGATGGTTGCGAACGCGCCGTTCTCGGTCAACGGCATGACTAATCTGATGGAATACCGCGTTGACGGCGGCGCTTGGACGTCCGGCGAGAGGATAAGAGCCGTCGCCGACGGGCAGCTCGTCGAGGTCAGATACAGGGCGGCCGCGGGCCGGCGGGCGGGCGAGCCGCTCGGGATATTCATACACACCTCGTCAACGCTCAAAAAAGTAGCAATAAAGCGGCCGACCTGCGTCTCCGAGGGGATCCAGGCGCACTGGAAGGACGGCTCCGGCCGGGTGTTCAGGGCGATAGACGATTATTTCGGCAGCCCCGACACGACCTCGCTGACGATAGCCCCGACGGGGGTGCACACCTACGAGTTTTCGTGCTCCGAGGTGTGTACGGTCTGCGGACAGACGAGGGTGACGGAGCATTCCTTCCCCTCCGAATGGCGGAGGGTCGGCGGATATCACTGTCACGTCTGCTCGGTATGCGGCAAGGAGAGCGAACACCTCCCCCACAGTGAGACCGTGACGGTCAGGACCGAGCCCGGATGCCTTACCCGGGGATACGAGCGCAGGTACTGCGCCGACTGCGGGATGATCATATCGTCGGTCCCCGTGGCGCCGCTCGGGCATCTCTTTGACGAAGGGATATGCCTGAGATGCGGAACGCAGGATCCGGACTTCCGCGTTGTGACCGACGCCGAAGAAACGCCGCCCCCCGACAGCGTGACCGACGCGCCCCCCGACACCGTCCCCGAGACCGTCAAGGATACGGATGATCCCATCCCCGAGGCCGTCGGAAAGGCAGGGAAGGGTGTGGTAGCCGCGGCCTCGGTAATCGCCGCGCTCTGCGCCGCTGCCGCCGTCGCCGCCGCGCTGAGGGAAAAGAACAGAAAAAACAGAAAGAAAAATAAAGAGAAAGGCGGTGAGCCGGAATGAAGATAACGATGGAAACCGACTACGCCATGAGAATAATGAGATCGCTCGCAAAGCGCGGCAGGTCGGACGCCAAGACCGTCTCCGACGACGTGAACGCGCCTCTGCGCTTTACCGTCAAGATACTCGGCAAGCTGTCCTCCGCGCGGCTCGTCAATTCCTTCAAGGGGGTCGGCGGGGGATACGAGCTTTCGAGGCCCGCCGACGAGATATCCCTGAGGGACATATACGAGGTCACCGAGGGGCCGCTTTCGATATCGAGGTGCAGCGAGGAGGGCTTTGTATGCCCCCACGGATCGGAAGACTGCGACTGCTTTTTCAACCGCATTTTCGATGAAATAAACGGTATGATCGCCGGGCGCCTCGGAACGGTCACTATTGCGGACGCTCTGAGAAAGGAGTCGACATGAGAGAAGTTCCCAAACTTTACGTTGTGATACCGTGCTATAACGAGGAAAAGGTCCTGCCGACCACGTCGGGTCTGTTCCTCGACGAGTTGAAAAATCTTATAAAAGACAAAAAGATCTCGAACGATTCGCGGCTGCTTTTCGTAGACGACGGATCGCGCGACTCGACG
>JAFZCF010000206.1 GCA_017552165.1 Clostridia bacterium | reverse complement strand
GTATGACCATTATTGCTACGGAGTTGAGCCAGGACATAGTTGTTGCAGTAACACACATTGCGATAAATGTGTATATGGTTTTACAAATCCAAGAACATGCATGATGTCATACAGAGTAAATGTTTCGACGTATAATGAAACAACATTGTATTGCTCTTATTGTTTAGCCATAATTGGGGCTCACCTTGAAGACCATCACTAAATCCGAAGGAGATAAAAACATGAAAAGGATAATTGCTATTATTGCAATGATATTTACGGTGATCTTTGTTCTTGCGGCTTGCAAAGGCGCAGGGTACGGCGTCGATCTAACATTAGGGAATCCCGCAGCGTCGGACGAGACATCGGCCTCGACGATCGTTTCATCAAAGGATGAAACGGGGAGCAGCGGACCTTATGTTGATATGCCTCACGTACTCGCTTTGAAAAACTTCAACGAGCTCGATGATTTTGTTTTGCTGTCAGACAAATCCGACGACGACAAAAGAGCATATCTGAAAAATATCGACGAAATGCAGACGGGGATACACGGTATTGACGACCTTGACAGGGCAATAAGCAAACTCTCGTATCCCGTTTATATCAAAATTGATTCGGATACCGAAAAAATCGCCGGGATAGAGTATTATCCGGAATATGATTACGTGGATATCACTTATCACGGGGAGGACGAATCGCGCTGGAACATAAGAATCATATCGTATATGTACAAAATGGACGCATCGTATGAGTTCGAGGAGGAATCTTTCAAGATAGGACATCTGACTTTCACGATGGTCAAAAGCGATCGTGCCGGATTCGTCACGTTCGTATGTACCGACGCGGAATATCCGATTTTTCTCTCGGCAACGGAAGATATGAAAGACTGGTGCGTCGACAATCTTGGAGGCTGCGCTTCGATTATAAACTTTGCCTAATAACGGCGGCTATCACGCCATAATGAAATGACCTCTCTTGTGAACAAAATGTAAAAATCACGTTTTTCCCATTTCGGTCTCTTGACTTTACCGCGGTAAAGCGGTATAATTGCGCCGTAAACCGATGAAGAAGAGCAAGTAGTTTTCGACGTCTTTCCTCAGAGAGCCGCGGGCGGTGGGATCGCGGTGTCAGGCACGTGAACGAATGGACTTCCGAGGGCAAGCCGAAAAGCGCGGCGACGGACGGCGCGCGGAGGCGAGACGGGCGGCGCTCCGTAAACGCGCAGACGTATGAAAGTACGTTCGAGAGGACGGCAAGCCGTCAAGCAGGGTGGCACCGCAGGAGAAAGATATTTCGCCTGTCCCGGCATCAGAGCCAGGGGCAGGCTTTTGTTTTTGCCCCGAATATTCGAAAGGAGACATGAGAAAATGTCCGACAAAAACATTCCCTACAAAATCTACCTCAACGAAAACGAGATGCCGGAGGCATGGTATAACGTCCGCGCGGATATGAAGACCAAGCCCGCCCCGCTGCTCAATCCCGGAACGGGCAAGCCCATGACCGCCGCCGAGCTCGAGGGAGTTTTCTGCTCCGAGCTCGTCAGCCAGGAGCTCGACAACGACAACCGTTTCATCCCCATCCCCGAGGAGATCAGAAGCTTTTACAAGATGTACCGTCCGTCGCCCCTCGTAAGAGCGTACTGTCTCGAAGAAAAACTTAAAACCCCGGCGAAGATCTATTACAAGTTCGAGGGCAACAACACGAGCGGCAGCCACAAGCTCAATTCCGCCATCGCCCAGGCGTATTACGCGAAGAAGCAGGGGCTCAGGGGCGTGACGACCGAGACCGGCGCCGGCCAGTGGGGCACGGCGCTCTCCATGGCGTGCTCTTATTTCGGCCTTGACTGCAAGGTCTTCATGGTAAAATGCTCGTACGAGCAGAAGCCCTTCCGCCGCGAGGTCATGAGGGTCTACGGCGCGTCGGTGACGCCCTCCCCGTCGACAGAGACTCAGGTCGGGCGCAAGATCCTCGCCGAGCATCCCGGCACGACGGGCTCGCTCGGGTGCGCGATTTCCGAGGCGGTCGAGGTCGCCGTCACGAGCGAGGGATACCGCTACGTCCTCGGCAGCGTGCTCAATCAGGTCCTTCTCCATCAGTCGGTCATCGGCATGGAGACCAAGGCGGCGCTCGACAAATACGGCATTAAGCCCGACATCATCATCGGCTGCGCCGGCGGCGGCTCCAACCTCGGCGGTCTCATCTCGCCGTTCATGGGCGAAAAGCTCCGCGGCGAGGCGGATTACCGCATAATCGCCGTCGAGCCGGCCTCCTGCCCGAGCTTCACGCGCGGCGTTTACGCCTACGATTTCTGCGACACCGGCATGGTGTGCCCGCTCGCCAAGATGTACACCCTCGGCAGCGACTTCATCCCGTCGGCAAACCACGCGGGCGGTCTCCGCTATCACGGAATGAGCTCCATCCTGTCACAGCTTTACGACGACGGGTACATGGAGGCGACGTCCGTCAAGCAGACCGACGTTTTCGAGGCGGCGGAGCAGTTCGCGCGCGTCGAGGGCATCCTTCCCGCTCCCGAGAGCTCGCACGCGATCAGGGTCGCGATCGACGAGGCGCTGAAATGCAAAGAGACGGGCGAGGAGAAGACGATCGTCTTCGGCCTCACCGGGACGGGATATTTCGATCTCGTCGCGTACGAGCAGTTCCACAACGGAACGATGACGGACTATATCCCGACGGACGACGAGCTCGCGAAGTTCCGCGCACGCCTTCCGAAGGTCTGAAAACATAAAACCGACCCCCGCCGGAGCCTCCTCCGGCGGGCTTTTTGTCTTTGTATGCGACTTGTTTCGTCTCATTTATGACAACTTTCAAAAAATGAAGTCAAAAGTTGTCCGGTTTTGGCCTTCTTTTCCGTCTTATATACAGAGGCCGCCTCAAAGACGGATGCGGGACGCGCCCCGATCGCCTTGTC
>JAFZCF010000205.1 GCA_017552165.1 Clostridia bacterium | reverse complement strand
GAGCCCGAGGCCGTCAAGACGGTGATGCACGAATACGGGCACATCCTCCTGCACCACGCGGGGAGAAAGACCGACCGTCGGGAGGCCGAGCGGGAGGCCGACGCCTTCGCCCTCGAGTTCCTCGTTCCCGAGTTTTTCGTCAGATACCTCGCGCTCACCCGCGGGAATCTCACCGAAAGCTGGCTGTCGGGGTTCCTCGCGGCCACACCGGAGATGATAAGGAAGAGACTCAGGCAGCTCTCGGAGCGGAAGTATATGCCGACCCGGCTCGAGCTCGGACTTATGAGGCGCTTTTTCGCGCCCGACAGAGAAAAATAAAAAATTCAACCAACATAAGGAGTCATTTATGTCAGAAGAATGCACGCACGACTGCGCGACCTGCGGAGCGAACTGCTCCTCCCGTCAGGGCGAGCGGGAGAGCCTCATAGCCCCCGCCAACGCCGGCAGCAGAATAAGAAAAGTAATAGGCGTCGTCAGCGGAAAGGGCGGCGTGGGCAAGTCCCTCGTCACCTCGCTGCTCACCGTTTCGATGATGAGAGCCGGGAAGAAAGCGGCGGTGCTCGACGCCGACGTTACCGGTCCGTCGATACCCAGGATATTCGGAGTCAAAGGCCCCGTGAGCGGCGACGAGCGGGGGATATTCCCCGCGGAGTCGAAGACGGGGATAAAGATCATATCGGTCAACCTCTTCCTCGACAAGGACGAGACACCCGTCCTGTGGAGGGGCCCGATCATCGCGGGCACCGTAAAACAGTTCTGGTCCGACGTGTTCTGGGACGACGTCGACTATATGTTCGTCGACATGCCCCCCGGCACGGGGGACGTCGCGCTGACGGTCTTCCAGTCGCTCCCCCTCGACGGGATCATCGTAGTCACCTCTCCCCAGGAGCTCGTGAACATGATAGTCGCCAAGGCTGTCAACATGGCCGACATGATGAACGTGCCGGTCATCGGCCTCGTCGAGAACATGGCGTATCTGAAATGCCCCGACTGCGGCAGGGAGATACCCGTCTTCGGCGAGTCGAGAGTCGAGGCGGCGTCGGAGACCTTCGGCGTGCCGGTCCTCTGCCGCATACCGCTCGATCCCGCGCTGCCCGGGCTTTGTGACAAAGGGCAGATCGAACAGTCGCCCGAGGGGCTCTGCGACGGGGCCGTCAGGGCGCTGCTCGAAATATGACCCGCGCTCGCAGGGCAGGGGAAAGGAAACGGAGAAAAGTTTTGCCTTACATCATTCTCGGGCTCGCCGCCGCCGCGATTTTCTGCGTCTTCGCGTTTGACGAGCGGCCCGTGCTGACGGCATACACGGTAAAGTCGTCAAAGGTCGCGGAGCCGGTCAGGATACTCCATATAACCGATCTGCACAACTGCCTTTTCGGTGAGGAGCAGAGCCGGCTGACCGGGATGATCGACGCCGCGGAGCCGGATATCGTCGTCTTTACGGGGGATATGTCCGACCCGAGGTACGGGGAGGACAACGCCCTGCTGCTCGCGCGGCTGGTCTCGGAGAAATATCCGTCGTTCTACGTCTTCGGCAATCACGAAAACGCGTATCCCGGGAACGTCTCGAAGGTGTGCGACAAGTTTGCCGAGGCGGGTCTGACGGTCCTGCGCGGGAGCGCGGAGAAGATCAGCGTAGGTGGCACGGCGCTCCTGATATGCGGCATAGACGACCCGAACGCCTCCCCGGATTACAACCTCAGGATGTGGGAAAACGAGCTCGACGACTGCGCCGGGGCCGCCGCCTCCGAGCCGGGGGTGTTTTCCGTGCTTCTGACCCACAGGCCGGAGTGCGTCAACGACTACGCCGGACGGGGCTTCGACCTAATCATGGCGGGGCACGCCCACGGCGGCCAGGCGAGGATACCGCTCATACTGAAAAACGGGATCTACGCCCCGTCCCAGGGGCTTTTCCCGAAATACACGGGAGGGCTGTACCTTCTTTCCGACGGCACGCCCCTCGAGGTCTGCCGCGGACTTTCGACGAAAATCCGCCCCCGCGTCTTCAACCGCCCGGAGATCTCCCTCGTCACGGTAGAACCCGGCGAAAATCCCCCCGCGTGAAGCGCGCAGAGCGGCCCTCTGTCTTGGCGTCCCTCTTTTGAAACGCACAGAGCGGAACTTAATCTTGCCTTCCCCTTGAGGGGAAGGTGTCAGCGTCAGCTGACGGATGAGGTGTTAGCGAACGCACAGGGCTGACAAACGGCTTAAAGCGCTTCTTTCCACCTCATCAGTCCCTACGGGACAGCTTCTCCTCAAGGAGAAGCCAAGAAGTGGCGTTCGCCTAAACCTTAGCCTCCCTTGTGTAAAGGGAGGTGGCACGCGAAGCGTGACGGAGGGATTGTCTCAGAAAATCTTTCGCTTTACAATCCCTCAGTCAGCCGTTCGGCTGACAGCTCCCGGGTCGGCTTGCCGACGGACAAGGGAGCCTTCCCGCGCATCCTGCCGACGGACAAGGGAGCCATACGGCGCGTCGGGGCGCCGCCCCCAACAAAAATCTCTCACACAATAAAGGTGATCCACATGACGACATATATCGCGAGGGTATCGCTCAAATACGCCTTTGCCGGGGAAATGATGAACGGTCTCGGGGCTTACGCCTCGGAGGCCGCCGCCATGATTCCCGAGGAGAACAACGGAAGGGTCGGCACGGCGAGGTTCAGCTTTTCGAGCTTTATCCTCGACGCGGAGAACAGGAACGCCTGCGCGGATATAATGAGAAACGCCTTTTCGGCGGCTTTCCCCGGGCAGGACGCCGTCTCCGGCGTAACGGTCACGGAGTATGACGAGGAGGACGAAAAACAGGAACTCCTCAGACATATATACAACAATTTCTACGGGGTCGAGGACTACATCTCCCTCGTGACGGAGCTCGCGGACTGCGTTTCCTTCCTCGGTGAAAAGGACGCCGTCGGGCTCATACGGAAAACCAACTACGTCTTCGCGATGGACAGGGGCTGCGGCTTTACGACGCTGCTCTCGTCCCTCGCGGACTTTCTCCGCCGCATCGGCGCGTTCCCCGAGGAGGAGAGCGAAAAGCGCACGATGTACGTCGAGTTCGAGCTCGGCGCCGAGACTGGCGACGGCCGCACCTCCCCCGACGACTTTATAGATTTCCTCAAATCCTCGTCGGAGGACAACAAGTACGGCGCCGTCGGGGTTGACGTGTCGTATTTCCTCGAAAAGAGCCGGCACGACGCGCTCAGGCGCTTTCTGCGGCGGCTCGATCCGTATCAGGATTCGTACGTCTTCGTCTTCAGGATACCGTTCCTCGAAAAGAACGTTCTCGACGAGACGGCGGGCATACTCTCCGACATGATGATAGTGCGGACCGTCCGAGTACCTCCCTACGACGCCTGCGTCCTCACCGAGACCTTCTGGGACGAGCTGAACGGCAGGAGCTTTTCGCCCGACATCTCGCTCATCGGGGTCTTTGCCGACAGGATAATGCAGGAAAAGGCCGACGGGCGGTTTTACGGCTTCAAGACGGCGGAAAAGCTCGCCGGAGAGGTCATGCTCCGCAAGGCGGCCGTAACCGCCGAGAGAAAGGCGGCGGGTGACGGGAACGGCTCCGACGTGATAAGCGCGGACGACCTCCCGGGCTACGTCGACAGAAAGGTCTTTGCCCCGAAGGGCTACGCAGCGCTGTCGGAGCTCGTCGGTATGGAGAAGATCGAGAAGAAGATACGCGAGATAATTGCCCAGGTGAAGCTCTCTGCGGCCGAGGGCGGACCCGACAGGCCGTGCATGCACATGCGCTTCACGGGGGCGCCCGGGACGGGCAAGACGACCGTCGCGCGCATAATAGGGCAGATAATGAAGGAGGAGGGTATACTCCGGAAGGGCGCCTTCCTCGAATACACGGGGCGCGACCTCTGCGCCGAATACGTCGGGCAGACGGCGGTCAAGACCATGTCGATATGCCGCGATTCGTACGGCTCGGTACTGTTTATCGACGAGGCGTATTCGCTTTACAGCCCCGATAAAAGCTCCAACGACTACGGCAGGGAAGCGATAGCCACCCTCGTGTCGGAGATGGAGAACCACAGGGACGACATGCTCGTCATCATGGCGGGATATACCGACGAGATGGCGAACCTCATGAGGTCCAATCCGGGCCTCAGGAGCAGGATGCCGTACATAATCGAGTTCCCGAACTACACGAGAGATCAGCTCTTCGGCATTTTCATGCTCATGGTGAGGAAGCATTTCCGCTACTCACCCGACCTTGAGGAGGAGGCGAAGAGGTATTTCGGGGCGCTTTCCGACGAGATGCTCGGCTCAAAGGAGTTCGCGAACGCCCGGTTCGTCCGTAACCTGTACGAGCGGACGTGGTCGAAATGCGCGCTCCGCTGCTCGCTCTCGGGCGTCAGGGAGATCGAGCTCCGCCGCGAGGACTTCATCGCCGCCTCCGCCGAAAAAGAGTTCAGCGAAAAACTCGTAACGAAAAACCGCATCGGATTCTGAGAACAAGCAGCAGGGCGTCGGGGTACGGTTAAGGCAAAAGCGTTCCCCGGGCTTGCCCGACGCGATCGGCGCCTGCGCCGAGGCGGGTGCGAAGAATAATTCGATTCATCGCAAAAGGGACGCCGAGGGCGTCCCTTTTGTGATGACCGTGGCGATCAATTTAGATGCATTTCCATAAAAAATCGGCGTTTCGGGCATTTCGGCGAAAAGCAAACGTACATTTCAGATGCATTTTGCCGCTTGTAAACGTGCAGAATAGATGCGTCATTATTTCGACAAACCGGGATTTGTCGTATCGTGTCCCTTTTCTCAATCGAGACAGGTGCCGCCCCATTCCACGACGGTAAATCCTTCACGGACAAATGGCATAAAAG
>JAFZCF010000204.1 GCA_017552165.1 Clostridia bacterium | reverse complement strand
TCTGCATGGAGGTCGTGAACAGATTCGAACAGATTCTCCTGAATCAGGCGTACGAAGCCGTACAGTATTGTAAGGACGTTGACAGTCCTTCATGCCGCATACTGCTCGACGCATTCCACATGAATATAGAAGAGGACGATTTTATCGAAGCAATAAAGACCGCCGGCCCGTATCTGAGCCATTTCCACATCGGTGAGACCAACCGCAAAACGCCGGGGATGGGCAAGATGGACTGGGATTCGATTTGCAAAGGCCTGAACGCCGTCGGATATACCGGACATATCGTTATGGAGCCATTTGTCAAAATGGGCGGCACCGTCGGAGGGGACATCAAAATATGGCGCGATCTTTCCGGCAGTTGCGACGAGCGTGAACTGGATAAAATGGCGGAAGGTGCATGCGCGTTCATAAGAAGAAAACTTGAGGAGAACCGTTGAAATGAAGAAGATCAAAGTCGGGATAATGACCATGTCGGACGGCAGACAGCATATCCACGACGATATGCTGGAAACCAATCTGAAATATCAGGATTCCCTCGCGAAGGCCCTCGAGGCCACCGGGGAGATTGAGGTTGTCGTTGCGGAGCGTGTGATCAATTCCAACACTGCTGCAAAAGAGGAGGCCAAGAGGCTGCTCGAATCCGGCGTCGAGATGACGATATTCAACTACGCAATATGGTGCTACCCGCAGTTCAGCGTAGTCGCTGCCAATTTTGCTCCCGGACCGTTTATACTGTTCTCGAATCTCCATCCCGAAAAATGCGGCATGGTCGGAATGCTCGCGGCATCCGGTTCGCTTAATCAGCTCGGGATCAAGCACACGAGGATATGGGGGAGCATAGAAGACAGCACGGTCTTTGAAAAGGTGTTCAATTACATCAAGGCCGGTGCCGCAGTCAAGCGCCTTCGCGGGTTGACCTTCGGCAATTTCGGGGGCAGACCGCTTGGAATGTACACTGCGGTATCGAATCTCGAGCAGTGGCAGAGGATGTTCGGCATAGACGTTGAAAACATCGAGCAGGAAGATATCGTCCGCGCGGGAAACACAATCGACGCCGGAAGAGTCGAAAGCGCACTTTCGTGGCTTGAAGAAAACTGCGGAGAAATCGGGTACAACGGGACTAATCTGACTCGCGGCAAACTCCGCACCCAGATCCGTTCGTATTTCGGACTCAGGAAAATCATTGATGAGAAAAAGCTCGATTTCATCGGGATAAAAGCGCACGGCGATGTGACGGAAAATTACGTGACGATGGACGTTGCCGAGGCGTTCCTCAACGATCCTTACGATATGGAAGGACCTCACGAGCCGATAGTCGCCGCTACCGAGGCGGACATGGACGGCGCTTTGACCATGCAGATCTTCAAGCATCTGAGCGGCAGTCCCGTACTGTTTGCGGACGTGAGACATTATGACGGAGAAAACAATATCTGGTATTTCTCAAATTCGGGTACTCACGCCACGTTTTTCGCCGGCGGCTCTTACGACCCCGCCGATAACCTGAAAAATGTCAAGCTTCTGCCCGAAACTGTTGATTACCCCGCCGGAGGTGCGTCGGTCTGGCATATAGCGCATCCGGGAAAGGTCACGCTCGCACGGCTTGCGAGACGCAACGGTGAATACCGGCTATCGATCGTTCCGGCCGAGATAGTCAGATTCGACGAGGCGACGGATGAACGTCTGAGCAAGGTAGCGACCCCGCAGTGGCCCGTTGCGTTCACACGTCTTGAAGTAGATGCGGATTATTTTATCTCAAAATTCCCTTGCAATCACATCCACGGAGTATACGGCGATTATGTCGATCAACTCATTGCCGTGGCCGAGATCCTCGGGATTGAGTATGAGATATTCAGATGATTCGGGAACCGAAAAAAACAGTAATAATCTTATTAACCGCCGTCTTGATGCTTGCCAGTGGCTCGTCCTGCAGAAACGGAAACGACGTTCCCGGCAGTGATAGCACCGCTGAAAGTCGGGACAGCGGGACAAAGGAGCCGTATGATATGTCGATGAGTCTTGACTGGAAAGAGATCAACAATTACCTTAAACCGGAAAGCAAACCGTTTTCCGACGTAACGCGGGAACTGACGCTCGAAAAGACGGGCGCGCACGTCTCCGAGACTGATAAATACATATCGCTCGACGGTGTTTGGGAAATGGAGCAGAGCAGTCTCGGGAAAAGCTGCGAGTTCAACGATACGATAGACGCCGTGGTCCCGGGAAGCGTTCACACTGCGCTTATCGCCGCCGGCAGACTGTTGAACGACAAAGGCGAGCCGGTAACCGACCCGTACGAGGGTGAAAACGATAAGTTCGCAAGGGCTGCGAGCGTAAAGGATTATACCTTCAGGAAAAAGTTCACGCTTTCAAAGAGCGATTCGGAGAGTGCCCTCAGACTTGAGTTCGGGGGCGTCTGCGAGCACTGTATGGTCTGGATAAACGGCAAAAGGCTCGGCATGCACCGCGGAATGTTCGGAGGACCGGTATTCGACATCACGGGTAAAGTCCGTGAAGGTGAAAACGAGATCATCGTCCTCCTGTACGGCGCGCCGGACAGAGCGAGGAAGCCCGGCGAGATGCCGACGTTTTTCGGCGGCGGGAATCCGTGGCTGAACCTCGGCTGGATAGACACCGCAACGTTCAACTGCACGTACGGATGGCATTACGCCGACATTCCCGGACTCGGAATATGGAGGTCGGTGCGTATCGTGCGGGTACCGGAGGCGGAATTCGATTCTCCTTTCATCGCGACGGTCTCAACAGACGGGAGCATGAAGCTTTCATGTCCCGTCATATCGGATTTTGCTGAGAGCGTTACCGTTCGCGGGGAAATTGTTCCGTACAATTTTGAAGGCGGGTCGTATTCATTCGCGTTCAACGCAAAACCGGGAGAGGACGTCACGTATACGTTCAGGATCCCCGATCCGCATCTGTGGACGCTGAACGGGCTTGGGGATCAGAATCTCTATACTTTGCGTCTTAACTGCGTTGTCGGGAACGAGGTTACTGATTTTTACACCGCAAGGTTCGGTATAAGGACGATCGAAATGCTTCCCGTGTCGGATTCCGACGGTAATATTGTCGCCGATCCGGGAAAATATAACTGGACATTCTGTCTGAACGGCGAGCCTGTATTCATCAAGGGCACCGGCTGGTGCACCATGGACGCCCTGATGAGATTCACGAAGGAAAGATACGATCAGTTCCTTTCCGCGGCGAAACTCCAGAACGTCAATATGGTTCGCGCCTGGGGCGGGGGACTTGTTGAGACAGACGAATTTTACGATCTCTGCGACGAGTACGGCATAGCGGTATTTCAGGAATGGCCGACCGCCTGGGATTCGTACGTTTACCAGCCGAAAAACGTCCTTCTCGAAACAGTCGAACTCAACGTTAAGCGTTTGAGGAACCGCGCGTCGCTCCTTCTGTGGTGCGGCGGGAACGAAGGCAAAGCGTCGCTTGAAGATGACGATCCGGCTTTCGACCCCACGGTCCTCAATCTTATGGGTAAACGGACTCTTGAGCTGGATGATACCCGGCCGTGGCACCGTCAGGAGCCGTACGGAGGCAGTCTGCACAATTACGATGCAAGCTGGGGCGGGCAGAATCCGCAGGTCAACCTGCGGCTGACTTCCACGTTTTTCGGCGAATTCGGCGTTGACTGCTGGCCGAACGTCGAATCCATAAAAAAGTTCCTTCCCGGGGACGAACTTGCGTTCTATGAGAGTTCTGCCGGTGATGGCTTCGGAATTTCACCCGATTCGGTGCTCGCGCATCATACGCCGATGTTCAACAAGGCGGGAGACCTTAACAGGGAGCAGCAGCACGTCGGTCTTTTTACCGACGGGAAATCGCTCGAAAAGTGCGTGACGGGCTCGCAGCTTGCGCAGGTAGTCGGCGTCCGTCATACGCTTGAACTTGCGAGGTGCCGTTTCCCGGTCTGCACGGGCTCGATAATGTACAAACTCAACGATCCGTATCCCGCGGCGTCGTGGTCGACGGTCGACTGGTACGGATCGCAGAAACTTGGCTCGTTCTTTGTCTCGGACGCCTTCGCACCGGTTTGTTCGGTTGTTCTGTTC
Source organism: Clostridia bacterium (assembly GCA_017552165.1). Next base: position 14,686 of record JAFZCF010000204.1, on the reverse strand, counting down.
GACTCTTTGAGCCTGTACGGAAAAGACGTATCTCTTCCCGTTTACTTCCTTAACGACAACGGGAGCGAGGCGTCGGAGATAACAGTCTCGGTTTATAACGGGAATCTTGACGAAATACGCTCTGTCGGATTTGACGTTCGGGGTATAAAAGACAAGGTCACCGAAATCGGGCATGTGACTCTGTCGAAGGAGCAGACGGCGACCGCGCCGCTGTTTATCGTCGCGACCGTCAAATCGACGGACGGCGTGAAGATCTCGAGAAACTGGTACTTTGCAAACTATGAGGAAAAGACCGGGTGCCTTTTCGGGCTTCCCGAGTGCCGCCTTGAGCTTTGTCACGGCGACGGTTTCGTTGAGATCGAAAACGTGTCTGAAAAACCGGCGGTCTGCGTCAATTTAGACTGCCCGGAATACTCCGATGTTCTGAGACCGGACGACGGATGCATGTGGATAGATCCCGGAGAGACCGTGAGGGTCCGGACGAATCTTTCGGAGAAAGTTCAAAGCCTGAGCGCGTTCAACCTGGGAAACTGCTGAGGCAGCCCAGAAAAAATGAAAATATCGGACGCGTCGTGCTGCGGTACTGGGTGTCCGGAAAAAAAACACAATGACGGAGGGTTCTTATGAAAAAAATATTTGCTGCGATAATGGCTGCGGTGATGCTGATTTGCGCGTTTGCCGCGTGTTCCGAAAGCGGACCCGGCGACGTTACCGAACCGCTGACACAGCCTGAGACGGACGAAGGAGGAAAGCCGGTCAGCGGTGACAAGGTCATAACGTCGGTTGCCAAACAAGATTACAGGGGCGCATCGTTTACTTTTCTGACGATCGCCGATCAGGAGAGATTTACCGAGGAGATATTCGTAGACGCCGAGGATATACCCGAAGGCGACATTATCAAAACAGGCGTATATCGCAGAAACGATTACGTGAACAACTACCTGAACATCAAGGTCGAGGCGTTTCCGTCGACCGACGCCTATGGCGAGGCGCTCACGCTTATCAACAGCGGCGATACGACGATCGATGTCTACGACCTCTACAAGCATGGTTGTATCAGCGTCCTGACAGCCGGATTCGGAAGAAACTGGATGGATCTTAACATTGATTACAACAAACCGTGGTGGAATAAGTCGGCGTTCAGCAACCTCTCTATAGAAGGAAAGCTCTATCTCATGTCGGGGAGCGTTCTCATCACAGAAATTGACGATACGCTCGCAATGGTTTACAACAAATCGGTTTACAACGATTTTCTTCTCGACGAAAATCTTTATGAACTTGTCGACTCAGGCAGCTGGACGCTTGACAAATTTATAGAGATAGTCTCAAAATGCAAGAAAGACGTCAACGGAGACGGCAAATACGAGATCGGCGAGGATGTTCTCGGCTACATTGCGGACAGGCACTCGATGGCGATGAACTGGCCGTTTGCCTGCGGCTTCGTCCGCAGCAAAATCACCAATGGGGAGTACGAGGCGTACGTTCCGGCGGCAAAGATAACCGGCATGCTTGAAAAACTTGCCGAGATGTTCAACTCCGACGCGGCTGATGAAATAGACTCCCTCGATGAAACTCTTGATTATTTCAGAAACGATAAGGCGTTCATTTGCGCGATAATACTGAGGAACCTTGAAACGTTCCGCAATATGGAGTCCAACTACGGCGTTATACCGTATCCAAAGCTCGACGAATCTCAGAAAAAGTACATAACCCACGTCGGCGGTGCTTCTCCCATTATGCTGATACCTATGCAGAACTGCAACGACGATGAAAAGCTCGGGAATATCATGAGCGCGCTCTGCGAGGCGTCGTACAGGATAACGAGGCCTGCATATTACGAAAACGCTCTTCAGCAGAGGGGGACGCGTGATGACGAGTCGATTGCGATTCTCGATTTGATTCTTGAATCGAGAACGTACGACCTCGCTTATATCTCGGCAAAGGGCGTTGCCTGGACTGTCGGCAGTCTCGTCCAGAGCAAATCCAGCGCATTCACCAGGCAGTGGTCAAAAACGGGCGACAGAATAATCGCGAATATCCAGGAAATGATCGATGACATCCTGGAAAACAACATGTAAAACATGGCAGAAAAATACATCATCGGCATCGATATAGGCACACAGGGGACAAAAACCGTTTTATACGACGTTGCCGGGAAAAGCGTCGATTCGGCATTTGAGGCATCGAATCTAATTTACCCTCAAAACGGCGCTGTCGAACAGGATCCCGATGAGATCTACGGATCTGTCCTCAGGACGGTAAAAAGCGTTATCGAAAAAACGCGCGTTGATCCGTCGGATATTGAAGCCGTCGGGATGGACGGGCAAATGGCGGGGATGCTCGGTGTCGACCGCGATCTTAATCCGACCACCCCCCTTGATTCCTGGCTGGACAGACGGTGTGAGCCTTATATTGACCTTGTAAAAAATGAAGCCGAAGAAAAAGTTATATCTCTGACGGGATGTCCGGTCACTTACGCACACGGACCGAAGATACTCAGATGGAAAAGCGAGTATTCCGACGTGTACGGCAGGACAGACAAGTACGTCGAGCCCGTGACGTACGCCGTTCTGCGTTTGTGCGGAAAAAAAGCGGATGAGGCGTATATTGACTATACGAATCTCCATTTTTCCGGTTTTGCAGACAATGAAAAGCTGGAATGGTCGGATGAACTTCTCGGGCTTTTCGGCGTTGAAAAGTCAAAAATGCCTGAGATCGTTGAGCCATACCGCATTATAGGAATGGTAACGGAAGAAGCCGCGCGTCAGTGCCTGCTCAGCCCCGGAACGCCCGTCGTGGCTGGATGCGGGGATCAGGCTGCGACCTCGCTCGGTGCGGGTGTGGTTCTGCCCGGAGAATGCTTTGACGGCGCCGGGACGGCGTCCGTGTTTTCAGTGTGCACAACCGAATACAAGCCGGACGTCTGCAAAAAAACGCTTCTGTTCCCGCACCACGTGCTCCCGGGACTGTATCAGCCGATGGCTTACATTTCCGGCGGAGGATTGTGCCTGAAATGGTTCAGGGACAGCGTACTCGACGGCAGATGCAGTTATCGGGAACTTGAAGAAGAGGCGGACAAAATACCGCCGGGCAGCGACGGACTGTTCTTTATACCGCATTTCAACGGGAGGACGTGCCCGAACGATCCAAAGGTAAGGGGAATGTTCTGGGGACTTGGCTTCACCCACGGGAAGGGCGCGATATTCAAGTCGATCATGGAGTCGATAGCCTACGAATACAGGATGTACGCGGATATCCTCGGAATCGGAGATATAGGCGCCGTTATCGGTACCGGCGGCGGCTCGGCGAGCCCGTGCTTCAACAGGATAAAAGCTGACGTTCTGGGCACCGAATACCGCGTGACTACGAGGAGCGACACGGCGACTTTCGGCTCTGCGCTGCTCGCGGGCTATGGGGTAGGCATATACGGCGATCTCGTTTCGACAGCGAAGCGCCTGACTTCGGTCGGCGCCGTATATGAGCAGAATGAAAAGAAACACGCGATCTACGTTCCATATGCCGAAAAATATGCGGATCTGCTTGAAAAGTGCGGGATTCTGGCATGAGCATGGCAGTAATCCGCACCGTTAACGGCGATCTTTCACCGGATTCCTTTGATTTGTTTCACTGTCACGAACACATATGGATAGATGGGAGTTTTCTCGGCCCCGAATCGCCGGTCAGACCTATCGACGATTTTGAGAAGTCGCTGTCCGAACTTAAACTGCTGAAAAAGGGGACGCTTCTCGTCGACTGCCAGCCGCTGAACGTCGGAGGAGATTTCGGTTGCTTCAGGAGACTTTCGGCGGAGTCCGGGATCGGAATCGTAGCGTCCACGGGATTTCACAAGCTGTGTTTCTATCGCGACGACAGCCGGGTCCTGAAGGCGAGGGAATACGACCTTCGGAGAAGCTTTTTCCGTCAGGCCGGGAGATGCGGGATAATAAAGACCGCTGTCGAAAAAGAGGGAATAACCGGCAGGTACGAAGTCCTCCACACCGCGGCTGCGAGGACGGCGTCAGAAACGGGGCTGAAGGTCATCGTCCACACCGACCCGGGATCGGACGCGCTCGGTCTGCTCGATTTCTACGCGCGGCTCGGGGTAGAAGAATCCTGCGTGATCCTCTGTCACCTTGACAGGACGGAGCCCGATATCGGGATCCATATTGAGGCGGCGCGCCGCGGCGCCTTCCTCGAATACGACACCATAGCGAGACCGAAATATCATACCGACGAGGACGAGATCGGAATCATCGGCAGGGTCTGCGGCGCGGGATACGAAAAAAACGTCCTGCTCGGCCTCGACACGACGAGAGAGAGACTCCGCAGCTACTGCGAAAACACGGCCGTCGGTCTCGATTATCTCGAAAATAATTTCATCAAAAAGTTGCGCGGGCACGGATTTGATGAAAAAACGGTTGAACTCATGATCCGTGACAACCCGCGCAAAGCGATATCATTTGTACCCAAGGAGATAAAAAAATGATTGTTTTACCTGAAAAAGCGACGACACCCACTATGTATTTCATAGGTGTCACCACCACCAAATCGTCGATTATGAAGCTGTTTCCGTACTGGATGGAAATACTCGGCGTCGACGCAGTCATAAAGGGGATCGATCTTCCGATCCACGCTGACCCCGCGGATTACAGGGCAGTCGTAGACTTTATCAAAAACGATCCGCTTTCGATGGGAGCGCTCGTGACGACCCACAAGATCGACATTTACAACGCGGCGAGCGACATGTTCGAGTATCTCGATCCGTACGCCCGCATGTTCGGTGAAATGTCTTCCATTTCGAAGAAGGACGGTCGGCTCGAGGGATACGCGAAGGATCCCATAACGAGCGGCCTCGCGCTCGACGCCTTCCTTCCGGAAAACTGGTGGGACAACGGCGGAGACGTGTTCATCCTCGGCGCCGGCGGCAGCGCGATTTCTGTCGGCTCGTACATCCTGAAAAAGGATAAACTCCCGCGCCGTCTCGTGGTCTCCAACCGTTCGCTTCCGCGTCTCGAGAATATCGAAAAAATGTTCCGCGAAATCCGCCCGGAGGCGAACATGGAGTTCGTCCTCGCGCCGGACGCCAGGGACAACGACAGAGTGCTCGCGTCTCTCCATCCCAATTCCCTTGTGATAAACGCGACCGGCCTCGGCAAGGACCGCCCCGGCTCTCCGCTGTCCGACGGCTGCGTGTTCCCGTATAACAGTCTTGTCTGGGAATTCAACTACCGCGGTGACCTAAGATTCATGTATCAGGCGCTCGAGCAGAAGGAAGAAAACAATCTTTACGTCGAGGACGGCTGGATTTATTTTCTTCACGGCTGGACGCAGGTCATTGCCGAGGTGTTCCACCTCGATCTGACGAAAGAAAAATTTGACGCTATCGACAAAAAATCCGCTGAGGTCTGCGGGAGGTGAAGGTATGGCGAACAACTTTGATTTTTCTCTTCCGTTTTCGGTCGATTTTGATTTCGTGAACGGTCTTTCTGCAAAAGCCGAGTCCACAAAGCGCATGCTTTCCCAGATGAAGGGAATGTTTGCGGACGATGAAGCGTACGCAAAGGCGCTCGCCGAGGGCGACCGGATGGTATACGAGTTCTACGAGCTCGGCTGTCCCGAGGAGGCGGGCAACCTCGCCTTCGGGACGAGCATCACATATCCCGGCAAGGTCGGGGACGAGTATCACATGACAAAGGGACATTTTCACACCATCCTCGAGACCGCCGAGGTCTACTACTGCCTCTCCGGCGAGGGGTACATGATGATGGAAAATCCCGAGGGCGACGTCAGGGTATCGAAACTCGTCCCGGGAGAGGCGCTTTACGTTCCCGAGAGATACGCGCACCGCAGCATTAACACGGGAAGCACCCCGCTCGTCACGTTTTTCGTTTTCCGCGGCGACGCCGGTCACAACTACGGCACCATCGAAACAAAAGGATACCGCAAGCTTATAGTTGAAAAAGACGGCAGGCCCGAGATCGTGGACAACCCGAAATGGAAGGCGCAGGACTGATGAAAATACTTGTCACGCCGACCTCTCTGTGCAAAAACAAAGAGATAATCGCCGACCTTTCGGAAAAAGCGGAGATCATTCTCAACACGACGGGCAAGCCGCTCACTGAAGAGCAGCTTTTCCCGCTCGTTGCGGATATAGACGGGTATCTTGCCGGGCTCGACGACATAACGGGCAGGGTCCTCATGGCGGCGCCAAAGCTGAGAGCCGTGTCGAGATACGGAGTCGGTTACGAGCGCGTCGACATAAAAACCGCAAAGGAGCTCGGTATAAAGGTAACGAACACGCCGGGAGCCAATACCCAGTCGGTCGCCGACCTTGCGATGGGTCTGATCCTGTCTGCGGCGAGACAGATTCCGTATTTGAACGGCAGACTGAAGGAAGGAAACTGGGACAGAGCCAACGGAAGGGAAATATACGGAAAGACGATCGGCATAATCGGCCTCGGAGCGATAGGAAAATCGCTCGCGAAGCGGGCCATGGGCTTTTCGATGAAAGTCCTTGCTTACGACCCGTATATCGACCGGAAGTGGGCTGAAGAAAACGGTGTTTCAGTCTGTGAGATCGAAGATCTCGTAAAGGGCAGCGACGTAATATCGCTCCACGTCCCGCTCACCGAAGGCACGAGGAACATAATAAGCCGCGAGAGGATCGGCATGATGCGCGACGGAGTCATAATCGTTAACACGTCGCGCGGAGGGCTGATTGATCTCGACGCCGCCGCCGATTATATCGAAAGCGGCAAGATATACGGTATGGGCTTCGATGCATTTGAAAAAGAGCCGCCTGAGAAGCACAGGATCTACGAGTTCCCGAACGTCATCATGACGCCGCACGCCGGCGCGCACACCGCGGAGGCAGTCGCGGGCATGACGGAAATGTCCATATCAAATCTGTTTTCTCTGCTGGAAAACGACGGCAGGGCGGAAAAGTACGTTGTCAACAAGTGAGGTGATCAAAAATGAACCAGGTTCTTGAAAAGATAGGCAAACTGAAGCTGCTGCCTGTCATAAAAATCAAAGACGTCGAAAAGGCGGTGCCCCTCGCGGGGGCTCTCATAAAGGGAGGTCTCCCGGCCGCCGAGATAACCTTCCGCACGTCATGCGCCGCCGAGGCGATAAAGAGGATAACAGAGGCGTATCCGGATATGCTCGTCGGGGCGGGCACCGTCCTTTCGGTCGAGCAGGTCGACGCCGCAGTCGGGGCCGGAGCGAAATTCATCGTCAGCCCGGGGCTGAACCCAAAGGTCGTCGGATACTGTGTCGAAAACGGGATCCCCGTCGTGCCCGGCGTCGTTACTCCCGGTGAGATCGAGACGGCGCTCGGATTCGGTCTCGAGGTAGTTAAGTTTTTCCCGGCTGAGGCGTACGGAGGCGTAAAGACGATAAAGGCGCTTTCCGCTCCCTACGGCATGATAAAGTTCATGCCGACCGGAGGGATAAACGAGGATAACATCGGAACGTATCTCGCGTGCCCCGCGGTCTTTGCCTGCGGAGGTTCGTTTATGGTCGGAGATTCCCTGATCGCAGAAGGGAATTTCGATAAAATAGCCGATCTTACGGAAAAGGCGATGTCGATCGTCAGTGGACGGCAGTAAAAGAAAAAATCTTAAAAAAAGTGTAAAAAAACTGTTGACAAACGCCGCTGTTTGCGGTATAATGTCAGCAAACGAAAATAACAATAATAAAACGAAAGGGGTTTTCAAAAGAATGAAAAAAATCCTGCTCCCGTTGTTTGTCGTTTTGTTTGCAGTTGTCTGCACGGTTCTCGCAAGCGCGCACATCAACGACGACATCATAAGCTACTATCCGTTCGACGCGAATGCGTACGACGTGATGGATCAGAACTCTCTTGAGATTCTGAGAGAAGAGCAGATAGTCAAGGAAGGCGCCGCCTGCGGCGAGGGATATCTCAACTTTGAGAAGAGGAAAGACGTCCTGATGCTTATAGGTGCCGACGCTCTCGGACCGTATTTCGATTACGACGAGATGACGATCTCTCTGTGGGTAAAGCCGTCCACCTCTCCCGATGACAAGAGAAACATGACGTTACTCGGTTTCGGTTCCGGCGCGAACTTCGACTATTTCAGATTCTGTCTCACCGATTACGACGGTCTGTTCTTCTATTTTCAGAGCACGGACACTCACTATATCGTCGGTGATCCGGAAGGCAACAATCTTCGTGACGGGAACTGGCATCACGTCGCGATGACCGCCAAGACCGGCGAATCGCCGGTGTTCTACATCGACGGCAAAGAGTATATCTGCGAGACGGTCATCACCAAGTTCCTCGGCGACTCCTCCGGATATTTCGTTCTCGGAGCGATGAACGGCGGCGAGGACAACTATATCGGCGGCATGGACGACCTCCGTATATACGGCAGAGTCCTTGACGACACCGAGATCGAGGAGCTTGTCAAAATGAAGGGCACGACGCCCGAGGCGCCCGAACCGAAGATCGAGACTCTTCCGCCCGACGACGATACCTGGGGCGACGATTTCTGGGACGATGATACCGAGACCGAAAAAACGCCCGACACGGAAAAGAAGGACGACACCACAAAGAAACAGGATAAGCCCGAAGATACGACGAAGTCCACCGGGAAGCAGGAGGAAAAGAGCAACACGGGTCTTATCATCGGCATCATAGCGGGCGTTGTCGTCGTCGCGGCCGTGGTCCTTATCATAGTCTTTTCTAAAAAGAAAAAATAAAAACTTTCCAAAAAAAGGAGAAAAAACATGAAACACATCACAACAGTTCTGATCTGCCTCGTTCTCGCGGCAGTGATGGTCGCGCCCGCCTTCGCGGCCGGTGCGGAAGCTCCCACCGACGGACTCGTAATCTATTACGATTTCGACAATGGCGAGGCGAAGGACCTCGTCGGGAACAACACATTCGCGAACATCGGCAACGCAACGTTTGTTGACGGCTACAAGGGAAAGGCAATTTCCTTTGATGGTAAAGGGAGTATATACGTTGGCGGAACCGAGGAAGCTCCTTTGACTTCTCCCAACCCGAACAAATCCTTCTCGTTTTCCGCGTGGATAAAGAGCAATTTTAAGGTTATTAACGACAAGGGCGAGGAAGTCAATCAGGACGGCGCTCTGTTCTGCTGGGGATCCTTTGCCGGTGCGACCGGCGTATGGGGCTTTGTTCAGGCAGGCTCCTCCAACGTTTGCCTCGCTGGTTATGATGCTTCTGGTACCCCGGCTCTGAGTAACTATGCATACGCCTATAACTACGAAAAAGAAGTAAGAGTTGACGACAATGAATGGCACAACATTATTTTCGTCTACGACGCTTCGAAGGAAAGTGCCGTGATTTACATCGACGGACAGCTCTTCGACAAGGACGGGGCCGGGCTCATTAAAGAAATGGTAGTTGATGGATTCGACAACCACTTCTTCCTCGGCGGCAGAAGCCAAGACAGTTTCTACAAGGGTCTTCTTGACGAAGTTCGCATTTACAACCGTGTAATCACCGCAGCAGAGGCGAAGGCGCTTGCCGGCGTCAGCGAAGCTCCCGACACGGCCGATTATACCGCCATTGCGGTGCTCGTTGCCGCGATCAGCGGAGCCGCGCTCGTTCTCAGAAAAAAACACTGAAATCCTGTAAGGGTAAAAGCCCGCTTTACGCGGGCTTTTTGTATCAATAATGAAAACTTTTGCTAAAATATTCAGCTTGCTTTTCGCGGCGGTCGTTATCGTGGTCCTTTGCCTGGCGTCGTGCAACGGAAACGGGACGGGGGATGACGTGACGACGACCGTTCCTCCGGACGACGTGAACGGCGAAGACGCTTTCTGGCTGATCGAGCCGGAGGTCCATTCCCCCTCGGAGGTTGACAGAACAGTGGATAACGAAGCGATAAAAGAGCTTTACGGCGGCAAAAAGGCCGCAAAACCGGACAATATAGTCCTCACGAGCGGCAGTCAGATCCTTGCGCTCGAAGACCGCGGAGACGGCAGCTATTCGATCGTTACCTACCTTTTCGACGGTACGGATTACGTGAAGATGTTCGACGGCGCCCGCTCGATAATATGCGGCCCGGAGCTCGCCTTCTTCCCGACGGCGTACGAGACCGGAAAGCGCGATGGCGTCCCCGCCTGCCGCATGACCGGCACCGACCCCGTCTCGGGCAGTAAATTCACGATCGTCTGCAAGGCGATAGAGGAGGCATCGCTCTTTGAGTTCGATATCTCGCTGAAATCAGCGGGCGGGCTCGACCTCACCAACGCGGCGTTCGGCTTCTATATGAATGACGGCGCGGAGGTCACGTATTCGCAGATGCCGCCGAGCATATACGGCGACTACTACGGTCTCGGAATGCCCGCCGCCTATCTCTGGGACTGCGGAAGGGAAGCCGTCATTCTTTTCGATTATACCGATATGGAATGGATGGGAGAGACCTCGAACGCGATGCCGACGCAGTATAAGGTCATGGGCAGAAATGACGGTTCCGGCATCTTCTTCGGCCTCAACCGCATGAACGGAAACGGCGTCACGCCGAGAAACTCGACGGATATCACGGCGAAGTTCTGGCTCTACTCTGGATTTTCCGAAAAGAGGACGGGGCTCGACTGCATAGCCGAAAAGGCGCTTGCGGTCGCATATGCGCATCCTGCAAAGGTAAAATGGCCGACCGTCAGGTCTGATCTCAGGGGTCAGTATCAGCTCGACTGGAAGAGCGTCGCCAATTTGACGATGACGGGGCTTCTCAACCCCGACGCCTACAACATGACGTCGCTCGTTATGTCCGACCCGATGCTGACATCCGAAAAGCGAGGGGGAAAACTGTATCTGCATTACGCGCGCCCCTCGTCGGCGAGATATTCGGCGACGGACTTCTCGTGCAACAACAACTGGCTCTCTGCGGCGAACGCGTATAACAGGATCAACAAAAATCCGGATTTCGCAAAGGCGCTCGAAACGAAGATGGACGCCCTGCAGTTCTATTACGATCCCGAATGCAACATGATCCGCTACGGCTTCAGGTTCGGCAACCAGGTCGGCACCTTCGAAATGCCGTGGCAGAACTTCTTCTACGACGTCGAGACCTACCGCGCGTCGGTGACGAGCAGTATGGACGACTTCAGCCCGGCGGCTCTCGCTAACCTTCTTTCGTCGATTGAGGGTGTGACGGAACTTGTCGAAAACTGTGATTTCGTGGTCTCTCAGTGGATATATCCCGACAGCAAGACCTCGGCGACACAGCAGGACGTCTCCGATCTCGGAACGGTCTATGAGCCCTGGCAGATAGGATCGTACGCCTATATGCTCGTCAAGGCTTATGACGTGACCGGCGAGGAAAAATACCTCGATATGGCGGTAAACGCCCTGAACAAGGTCATAAACGAGGTGTCGTTCACAGTTAAGAATAACAGGTACACGAGGGAATATACCGACAGCGCCGAGTTCCCGACGACCGAGATCTTCGGCACGGCGTACGGGACCTACGCCGCCTACCGGCTCTTTGAGCTGAGAGGAAACAAAGAATATCTCTCCTGGTCGGAGGATTTCTTCGGCATGCTCATGCAGCTCACCTTCTGGTACGACGACAATTTCACGAGCGCGGCGGAGTCGAGCACCTGGATCGGACTTTTCGAGCCTCACGCGGGGGCTTCGCATCCCTGCCCGTGGGAGACCATCGAGGCGTATATCCCGCTTACCGAGATACTCGACGCGACGGGCGACTACGCTTTCAACGATCTTATTCTCAAACTCTTCAACTGTGAGCGCGTAAGCGCGTTCAACTTCTTCCCGATAACCTGGAACATTCAGTTCAGGGGCCAGGCGGCGTATTCCGCGACCGATTATTTCGGGATACCGACAGAGCCGATGTACAACAGCTTCGGCGGAGGGAACTCGGATCAGGGCGCCCTCTACATGTCGAGCATATCCTTCTGGAACTATCTCATGTTCTCGGCATTCGGAGAGGCGGACAACCGCGATGTGATGGCCCTCAACCTCAATATTCTTTCGGGTTACGAAGAGGCGATGCAGTCGGCGGAGAGGAACTTCGTGCTTTTCAATCCGGATGACAAGAGCGTCACGTTCAATTTCGTTCAGAGAAATCTCGCGGACGGGAATTACAAGGTCACGTTCGCCGGTGAAACGAAAGATTATTCCGCCGGGGAACTTGAAAAAGGTATCGGCGTCACCCTCGAGGCGGGGGCTTCTCTGCGCGTTTCGGTAGTTAACTCAGATAAGCACGTGAAGGCAGCCGCACGCCGTGACGAGATGACAAGATACCGCATCGCGTATACGTATTACGTGCTTCGCGAGGAGATACAGCATTTCACGGCGGAGAAATTCAAGGTCCTTTTCCCGGACGCAAACGACAAGGATATCGAGCGTCTCTGCAATTATGTAATGACGTATATGGATTACGGTACTGCGATGGCGTACGCGATCGACGCGAGTAACAAGTCCGAAAAGGGCTTTTACGCTGACGGCGTACTTTCATCTCTCTCAAACATTTACAGTTTGAGGAGCGTGCTGAACGGTAAGCTTAAAAAACTTGTGACCGAACTCGATCAGTTGCCGGTGTATTATCAGAGCATGATAGAGGCGATAGACAGCGCAAACGAGCTGATGAAAGACGGCAAATGCGCCGAGGCGTATTCTATTTGCGGCGATATTCTCGAAAGTCTGCAAAGCGGGAAGGCCGAATCGTTCGCGTTTGACCGTTAAACGAAAGCGGCAGACGGGCTGGGGGCGTCTGCCGCGCTTTTTTGACAGCGTTTGCCTTTTATCGTTGATTTTTCCGTTTGAAAATGTTATAATAATCTTTTGGAGGTTAAACGGGATGTTTGCTGAAGAGAGACAGAAAAAGATATACGAACAGATTTTAAAAAACAAGCGCGCGACGCTTTCGGAGCTTTGCGAAAAATTTGACGTCACGTCCGCGACGATTAGAACGGACCTCGAAACGCTTCAGTCACAGGGGCTGATCAAAAGAACGCACGGTGGCGCTATACTGCAGTCAAAAACGGGTTATGAGATAGTTCCGAGCGAAAGACTTGAAAAAAAGGACGAAAAAGAGCGGATAGCAAAGGCGGCCGCCTCGTACATCGGAGACGGAGATACAATCATCGTCGATCAGGGAACGACCTGCCGCGAGATGGCGAAATATCTCGCGGATAAGAAGGACCTTACGGTCATTGTTAACGACCTTGTACTCGCGCTCGAACTCGAGAGAATGACCGACGCGACCGTCATAATGCTCGGAGGGATTGTAAGGAGAAAATTCTCGAGCGTAAGCGGATCCATGACGCTCGACTCGCTGAACGGCATATTCGTTGACAAGCTTTTCCTCGGCGCTAACGCCGTTTCGATCCGTAACGGCATTGCCACCCCGAATTCGGGTACCGCGGACGTGAAAAAGGGTTTCGTCAAGATTTCGAGCGAGATATTCGTTCTCGCGGATTCTTCAAAGTTTGAGAGGACGTCGCTTTATCGCGTCATAGAGTGTGACCGTGTGAACGGAATAATAACCGATTCGGGACTGAGCGGCGAGTTTCTCGAGACGTTCACATCGGCTGGAATAAACGTAATAACGGTATAATGCCGGCGGATTCCGTCATATATGGGCGGCACGCGGTTTTGCTGCGGGTCGCTTTAGTTTTTGCTGAATGATGCCGAACTGTTCCGGCGCAGGCAAAAAAATACCGTGGATATCGGTATGATAATGCGTGATGGCTCGCGTTTATGAATGCTTTTGAAGATAATGCCTACCAATATGTACTGATAAGTTTACGGCGCCTGACAGAATTGATGTTAATGAGAAATTGGAGTGAAACAAAATGAAAGTTCTCGGATTCGGAGAAATCATCTGGGATATTTACCCGGAAAAACAGACGATAGGCGGCGCAATGTTCAATTTCTGCGCTCATATGGCTCATCTCGGCGATGAGACGTATCTGATTTCCGCGGTCGGCCGCGATGGTTTCGGATTCGACGCAATTAAGGAGCTCGCGCGTCACGGCGTAAGCAGTGCGTTTTTGCAGAAGAACCGTCACGAAACAGGGAAGTGCATGGTGACCTTAGACGAGAAAAAGGTGCCGCGTTTCGACGTGCTGCCGGACGTTGCTTACGATCACATCCGGTGCGACCCGGAGATTTTGAAAAAAATAAAAAAACTCGCACCGGATCTTTTCGCGTTCAATACGCTGATTCAAAGAGCTCCTGACTCGCGAGCCGCGCTTGTTTCAATACTCAGTAACGTCAGATTTCCGGATATATTCTGTGACGTGAACATCAGAAAGGATTGTTATGACGCCGAATCGCTCTTTCTTTGTCTCAGCCGCGCAACGGTCGTTAAAATCAGCGCGGACGAAGGACATTTCATTTATGACCTCGGTCTTGCCGGTAAGAAGGAGGGCGCGACGCTCGCCGAGGCGGTTGCCGAAAGATACCCGAACGTTAAAGCAGTAGTCTACACCCTCGGCGCTGACGGCTCGGAGGTCCTCGACACGAAAACCGGCGTCACTTACTGTTCCGGGAAACCTGAGCAGGTTGACGTCGTGTCGACCGTCGGCGCAGGCGACTGCTACGGCGCGACGTTCTGCCACGAATATTTTTCCGGGAAAACGATCCCGGACGCGATAAAGTCCGCCACCGAGCGGGCAAACGTCGTGGTGTCAAGCATCGAGGCAATCCCGTTCTGAAAATGCT
>JAFZCF010000203.1 GCA_017552165.1 Clostridia bacterium | reverse complement strand
GTGGCCGAGTGGCACGGCCGTGGGGCGCGGCAGGGGATTTCGCCGTGAACGCGGCCGAGAGCGGGTGAGGAGTTCCCTTCCGGGCAGCAAAAAAGCGGGGCGCGAAGCCCCGCGGGTGTTTATTCAAGCGGCGTACGTTCCGGAGACGGCGTCGGGAGTTTCGGCAGAACTTTCGGGTCCGCCTATCGAATCGACAAGATCCCAGAACTCATCCTCCGTTCCGTCCCTCAGCGCCACGGCGTAAAAATACCCGTTATAAAAGAACAGCATCTCCCGCTGGAGCTTGCCGTCTTCCAGGGTGCCGGACGATCTGAGAGCCGGACAGTCTGCCAGATAGCCTTCCTCGCACTCGAATCCCATTTCAGTCAGATACGCCTCGTAGTCGACCAATCCGCTCATCGGGTCGGAACCGGCGACGCTACGTGAAAGGATTATCAGCTTCGAATACCAGCCGGATTCGAAAACCCAGTGGTCTTCATCGCTCGACGTCGAATCGCGTATATAGCTTTCCGGGATGTCAACGGTTATGTCGTGGAAAGACACAGTCCCGTTGAACGGCATGCCCGTTCCCTGTTTCAGCAATTTTATAACAGCGCATCCCGAAAAGGCCGGGACGAGGAGCACCGTCGAAAGCAATACCGCGCAGAAGCGCGGTATTGCGTTGAGTTTATTTCTCATTTCCCGAAATATCTCTTGAGAAGCCCTTCGAAGGCCTTGCCGTGGCGGGCCTCGTCGCGAGCCATCTCGTGGACAGTGTCGTGGATGGCGTCCAGATTGAGCGCCTTTGCGCGCTTTGCGAGATCGGTCTTGCCGGCAGTCGCGCCGTTCTCCGCCTCGACTCTCATCCTGAGGTTCTTTTCGGTGGAATCCGTCACGACCTCGCCGAGAAGCTCGGCGAACCTCGCGGCGTGATCCGCCTCCTCAAAGGCCGCCTTTTCAAAGTAAAGGCCTATCTCGGGATATCCCTCGCGGAAGGCGACGCGGGACATGGCGAGATACATGCCGACCTCGGAGCATTCGCCCGAGAAATTGGAGCGGAGATCCTCGATGATGTCCTCTCTCGAACCCTGCGCGACCCCGACGACGTGCTCCGCCGCCCAGGTCATCCCCTCTTTAACTTCGTTGAACTTTGACGCCGGCGCCTTGCATACCGGGCACTTCTCCGGCGGCTCGCTCCCCTCGTGAACGTAGCCGCACACCGAACATACGTATTTTGCCATATCATTTCCCTTTCCGGCGTCGCCGCCGTCCGATTTATACCGATATTATATCATCCGCGGAGCGTAAAGTCAAACGGTTATCGCAAAACGCCCCGAAGACAGCTCATCCGAGATGATTCGCCTCATATATCTCCGGCGCGGCAACTACGCAAGCTATGAAAAGGATCAAAAACGTGACAATTTTAGCCGCCGTCCAGATTTTTATCCTTTTCCCGTCCGCGTCGGATGCGAAGGCGCGAAGGTCATCATACCTGTTCATGAGAACTACGCTCGATATCATAACGTGAAGCGCCGCGGGGAAGATAAGCACGGGCGTGTATGCGCCGGCAAACGGCGACGTAACGAGGACTGCCGCCGTGAGCGCCGCATGTACCGCCGCGTTTATCCTGTTGTAATTCAGTATCAAGGCGAGCTTTGAAGCGACAATCGCCGGGCCGGCGGCGACCGCGCGGGTCCGGGTCTCAATAACCTCGGGATCGGGTATTCCGCGCATTTTTCTGATCAGGCCGAGAACGAGCCGCGCCACGTTGAAGGCGATAGCGCCGAAAAACAGAAACGCCCAGGGGACGATGAAAAGAAACCCGCCGTAGACCACCGTCCACCAGAAAGGACTTTTTACGATCGTCGTGACGTTCCCTTCACCGTCGGTCATGAAAACGCTGTACCGGTCGCTGTATATCATGCCCGACGAAAATGAATATTCACAGTCGTGGGAGGATTCGACGTCGTTTTCCCCGTCGGTCGGATCTTTGTATCTCTCCGTGAAGAAAGATTTGAAACTCCCGGTCTTAAGATCGTATACGTATACCGAAAAATCGCCGCCGACCTCGTCATTCTGACGCACCGTGATCTCGCTGCGCACGGAATCGAACCCGAAAAAGACCTCATATCCGCGCGAAGGGGTCGATACAGCCCACAGAAAAGCGCCGTCGCCGCCGTAAACGTTGACGTACGTCGCCGTATCGTAGCAGACGTATATCCTGTCTGACTCCTCGTCGTAATACAGCGCTGCCACGTCGTCCGGGCCGACGAACTCCTCTGTCAGCACCCTGTCGTACTCTTTGTTGTCCCTCACGCAGACCGCCGTCCGTCTGAGCGCAAAAACGACGGTTGCGGCGAACCCGACGAGGGCCGCGATGAATACGGCGAAAAAAACCCTGAAGAATCTGTTTTTCATTCCGGCGCCGCCCGCCGTTTCAGTACTGAGTCCCGGAGTTCACGACCGGCTGGGCGTCGCGGTTGCCGCACAATACGACGAGAAGATTCGACACCATGGCCGCCTTGCGCGCCTCGTCGAGTTCCACCGTGCCGCGTTCGCTCAGACGCTCAAGCGCCATCTCGACCATTCCCACCGCGCCGTCAACTATCATTTTTCTCGCGTCGACTATCGCCGCCGCCTGCTGACGCTGAAGCATTGCCGCGGCGATCTCGGGAGCGTACGCAAGGTATGTTATGCGGGCTTCGAGCACCTCGAGCCCGGCGCATTCGACTTTTGACTGGATCTCGTCTCGGATCCTTGAGGCGACCACCTCGCTGGAGCCGCGGAGACTTCCTTCGTCGGCGATCCCGTCTCCCGTCGTATCGACGTTCTTCGCGACGTCGTACGGATAAAGTCTGACTATGTTCCGAAGCGAGCTGTCGCACTGGAGAGACAGAAACTCCTTGTAATTCTCAACGTTGAACACCGCCTTCGCCGTGTCGGCGATTCGCCACGTAACGGCGATTCCTATCTCGACGGGGTTGCCGAGATAATCGTTGATCTTCTGGCGGTTGTTGTTGAGCGTCATTATTTTGAGCGAAAGCTTCTTGTTCAGCGAATCGAGCACCGAAACTCCCGTCACCTGAGGTACGGCCAGCCCGTCAACGTCGCCGCTCTGTTTGAGTTTCGTCATGGCCGCAGGATTGACGGCGATGCAGAACGGATTTACAAAATAGAATCCCTCGCCCTTCAGCGTGCCTTTATAACTGCCGAAAAGAGTCAGGACAAGCGCCTCCTGAGGTCTTATCACCTTGAGGCCGAGAAACAGAACCCAACCGCAGCAAAGATATATCCCGGATACGATGCACGCCGGCAAAAAAACGCCGCCGCGTCCCGCTTCGAGCTGTAAACCGCTGTATACGGCCAGAACAGTCGCCGCAATATAAAGGACGATACCGACAAGCAGCACGAGCATACCGCTCTTTTTGCCTTTGATGATCTTTTCTTCCATGACAGACTCCGTTTTTTTATTTTCGATACCGTAATTCGATACCTGTCTCATTATACCACAAAAACGCTGCCGATTCAACTCGCCGGGTGCGAATTGTACCTTTACATTTGAAAAGTGATACGCTATAATATACCCGCGATCAGGGAAAGGGGTGCTGCACATGAATATCGGTGAAAAGATTGCCGGGCTGAGGACTGCCGGCAATATGTCGCAGCAGGCGCTCGCCGACCTTCTGCACGTTTCGAGGGAACTCGTTTCGAAATGGGAAAACGGCACGAGACGCCCCGACCGCGAAACGATCGAAAACATCGCCGGGATATTCGGCGTCCCCGCCGACTCTGTGATCGACCGCGGCGACCTGGTCTTTGAAGAACTCGGAGAATGTGTCCCGACCGGCGAAGACCTCCCGGGCGACGCCCTCGTCACGGCGGTCAACGCCTTCCTGCGTGCGCTTCCACGCCGCGAGGCCGACGTTTTCATGAACCGGTATTATTTCCTGAAGACCGCCGCTGAGATATCCGAAAAGTTCGGTATAGGCGAAAATCACGTAAGAAGCATGCTCTCGAAAACGAGAAAAAAGTTCAGAAAATATCTGAAGGAGGGGCGGTTTTGAAGGCGGAAAACATTTTCGACGCGATATCCCGGGCGGATGAGGAGATCATAGAGCGGGCTCTTTCTCCAAACGTAACAAAAAAGAAGACCGCCGTACCGAGGATCGTCCTGATCGCCTCCGCGGCTGCCTGCGTATGCTTTATCGCCGTTTTCGGCGTCGTGTCTCTCCTTAAAGGGTCGGGGACGCACAGGATACCGACCTACGAGGGAGCCGCATTCTCGGCGGACAGGATCGCGGAAATGGCCGGGATGGATCGGAGTGGGCTTACTGACGGAGGCACAAAGTCATATACAAAAATCTATGTCCCCGACGAGGAAAGTCTGAACGTCTCGCCCCTGCCGACCGACGAAAACATCACGGTATATGACTTTGAAGAGAAAAAGGGCAAAAGATCGAAGGACACCCTGTTCGCTTTTTCGGACGCCCTGTATCCCGGAATATGCTCGGCGCTCGGCGTCGACGCCGGCACTCTTGAATATTTTGAACATACCGGCAGAGAAGAAAGATTCAATTATTTGGGTCGGCAGGCGAGACATGAAAAATATTACGTCACTTTTTTTCTGAGCAGTATATGTCAGAGAACGTTGATAACCTCAGATATCGAAGGCAACCCGGACAGGGTCATTTCCCTGAACGGTGAGGCGATATCCGTCGATCAGAGAATGACGGACGTGGATATGGCCGCCTCTCTGCAGGGCGTCAGAAAAACACTGTGCGAACTGTTCGGGGCAGATCTGCCGGACACGGCAATCACAAGGACCTACGACGGATATTCCGAATACGGCGCGACGTGGATCTGCGTATATTTTTACAACGGAAAAGACACCCCGGACGGTAAGTTGCCCGAAGGGGACAAGCTTTTCGACTATATTTGCCTCGATTTTGACAATTTCAAAAACTATTCCGACGATATCGTAAGCTCCGACGTGGTTTCAACCGTATTCATCGAATATTATCATTATCTGTCCGACTGCGTCGAGCCCTGCGCGAACGTGCGGCTCCTGCCGCTCAAAGAGGCGGAAGAACTGCTTTACGGTGGATACGTCTTCGGTATGCACGCCTGCCCTCTCTGCATGGCGGCGCAGCCGGAGGTGGACTTTCACGGTTACGATTTCGTAGACCTGAGGTACGTGAACGGCGTGCCGTTCTATGTTTTTTTCAAAAAGCTCAACGACACGGCAAGCAACGGCAATATAGTCTTTGCCAGAACAAACGTTCCCGCGATAGAGGTCTCCGGGCTTGAAGAATACTTTGAAAGCCAAATAGGCGATCATCCGGGGTACTGAATGTTCAACTGGGCGCAGCGATCCCTTAACGTGAAAAAACCTCGCGGGGCGAGGTTTTTTCGTTGTTGTTCAGTTCGATGAAGGAACCGCGGGCTCGGCTCCGTCCTTTCTGTAAAGCAGGAGATACGCCCCGAGGAAGGTCAGGCAGCCGAAGGCCGCGAAGATGAGCTCGAGGCCCCACGCGGGCAGGGACACGACGCCGAAGAGACTGAGCGCCGCGAAGAAATCCATCCCCGTATGGAGGACGACGGCGAGGGGATATAGCCAGAAGCGCTTCCCGTCCCTCGCCGCGTAAAACACGAGGATCGAGGCGCCGACGTGGAACAGAACGGCGAATACCCGCTCGATTACGGCGAGCCCGAGGTCGGCGGCCGAGAATCCGGCGATGGCGTCCATGACGGCCGTCAGCGTCCCGACCTGATCGGGTGCGAGCGCCGCGACCTGATCGAGGACGGCTCCGAACGTCCCGGTGTTCATCATCACGCCGTACACGATATACTGAAAATACGTGATCCCGAGGATGAACATGACCTCAAAGCCGCCGTGGCCAATGCCGTACGATATCGAGGTCTCCCTGTTCCTGCGCTTTCTGAGGACGGTTTTGAAGGCGACGAAACGCCCCGTCTCCTCGAAAACTCCCGGGAACAGCCCGGCGACGAGCGCCAGCAGGACGGGACGGGCGTTCAGAAACGAGCTCAGCGCGTGATCCGGCAGCCCGAGCGCCGTCGGGAACGCGAGAAGGTTCTGTATCGGCTTTTCGAGCGCTATGGCGAACAGCATGAACGCCGCCGCCCCGACGAGCACGGTCGTCACCCGCTCCTTTTTCCTGACGAGCCACACGACGGCGACCGCAACGGGTACGGCGAACCATATAACGAGACCGACGGCGAGCCAGATAAACTGCGCCGATCCGACGCGAGGGATGTCGTACATTTTATTTTTCCTCCGTTTCTGAGCTGCTTATGACCTTTTTCTGCCACGATTTTCTGCCGCACTCCGGGCATTTCATGTATCGCGTCCTGTTATAGTGCATCGCCATGATCACCGCCCCGTAGGTCGGGACGTATCTGTGACCGCATTCGCGGCACTCGTAGTATCCCGCGACCTGCTCTATACGGAGCGCGAACGCCATGCACACGATGAACTGCGCGAATCCGACGCCGACGGGCAGAAAGAACGCCCACAGCGGCTTTTCGAGCATCATGAAAATCACCCCCACGGCGATCATTGCGAAAAAGAACGCCGAGGACGTCAGGCCGATGACGATCTCCATCATGAGGAGGCGTTTGTCCGACTCCTCCTTCTGTCTGACCATGTCGATCAGGTTTTTCTCCATTTTTTCGTTGTAGTTTTCCACCGAAACGACCTCCCCGTTAAGTAAATCGTTGACCGTGATACCGAAGAGACCGCAGAGCCCGAGCATTACGGAGGCGTCCGGCAGAGACCTGCCCGTCTCCCATTTCGACACGGCGCGGTCGGTGATGCCGAGCTTGTCCGCGAGCTGCATCTGCGTGAGGTTTTTCTCTCTCCGCTTTTGTGAAATGAACTTTCCGATTTTGATCTGATCCATATCCGGTCTCCTTTCTGCCGCAATTATACCGCCGCGGCGCGGCTTTGTCCACATACCGTAGGTTGAGTCGGGGAAAATCAACCGCCGGTAGGGGGAAAGTGTCAGGTATTCGCCCTTATTTCGGGGCGAGGATTTTTCGTAGGATGAAGAGGCGGGCGCGGCGCGGGAGGGCGTTCAGGAGCAGAAGCAGCGGGTTGCGATTTATCGAGTACACCGGGCGCGGAGACCGCGCCGAGAGGATCTTCGTCACGAGCCGCGCGAGCTTCTCCGCCGGGACGCTCCGCGTCTCCACGCTGTCAACGATACGGCGGAAACGCGCCGCGTTGAGCCCGTAAAGCTCGGTTTTTTCGCAAAAGTCGTTCAGTTTTCCGACCGACGCCGGCAGCATTCCGGTATCGACGGCGCCCGGCCGGACGGTGACGACCTTTATCCCGAGGAGCTGAAGCTCCGCCCTCAGCGCCGAGGCGTAGCCGTCGAGCGCGGATTTCGTCACCGCGTATATCCCCGTGAAGGGGAGCGGATCGAGCGGGGCGAGCTCGCTTGAGATTATGACTATGCGCCCCGTCCGCCTGAGGATCGGGAAAAACGTCCTGCACACACGGAAGGCGCCGAAGAGATTGACGTCGAAATCCCGCAGGAACCTGTCCTCTGTCATCTCGACGAGCGAGCCGAGATCGTATATCCCGGCTAGGCAGATGATCCCGTCGAGCCCGCCGCACGCGCCCGATATTATATCAAACGCCGCGTCTATACTGCCGGCGCTCCGCACGTCGGCGCAAATATAATGAAATTCTTCGTCCCTGAAGGGCGCCTCCGGGGCTATATCGAGCCCGAAGACCGCGTGCCCCTTTTCAAGGAGCGCCCGGGTCACCGCCCTGCCCATCCCTCCGGCGGCGCCCGTCACGAGATATTCCGACATTTCAAATTCCTCTTTTCATACCAAGAACTGAGATCGCGTATATTATACCATCCGCGGCGGGGGTTTGCAAGCGAGCGTAAAAACAGCCGCGGGACGGCTCTCCGTCCCGCGGCGCAAAAACGATATTGTCAGACTATCCCCTGCCACAGCATGGCGTCGGCGACCTTGATGAAGCCCGCGATGTTCGCGCCGGCGACGAGGTTGCCCTCCATGCCGTAGTCCTTCGCCGCCTGAGAGGCGTTTTTGTAAATGTTCTTCATTATGCCGTGAAGCCGATCGTCGACCTCCTCGAACGTCCACGAGAGACGGATCGAGTTCTGGGACATTTCAAGTCCCGAGGTCGCGACGCCGCCCGCGTTGGCAGCTTTCGCCGGGCCGAAGAGAACGCCCGCCGCCTGGAGCTTTTCTACCGCCTCCGGCGTGCTCGGCATGTTCGCGCCCTCGCAGACCGCGTAAACGCCGTTTGCGATGAGCTTGTCGGCGTCGTCGCCGTTCAGCTCGTTCTGGGTTGCGCACGGGAGCGCGATGTCGCACTTTACGCCCCAGATGCCGCGGCCCTCGGTATATACAGAGCCGGGAACGCGCGCCGCGTATTCTTTGATGCGTCCGCGCTCGACCTCTTTGATCTGCTTGACGACGTCGAGCTTGATGCCGTCCTTATCGCAGATGAAGCCGTTGGAGTCGGACATCGCGACGACCTTGCCGCCGAGCTGCGTCGCCTTTTCGCAGGCGTAGATCGCGACGTTGCCCGAGCCGGAGACGACGACCGTCTTGCCCTCGAAGCTCGTTCCGTGATCCTTGAGGAGCTCGTCGGTGAAATAGCAGAGCCCGTAGCCCGTCGCCTCTTTGCGCGCGAGCGAGCCGCCGCAGCAGAGCGCCTTTCCGGTGAGGACCCCGTGATATTCGTTCACGAGCTTTTTGTACTGGCCGAACATATAGCCGATCTCGCGCGCGCCGGTACCGCTGTCGCCCGCGGGGACGTCGGTGTCGGGGCCGATGTGTCTGAAGAGCTCGCTCATAAAGGACTGGCAGAATCTCATGACCTCGCCGTCGGACTTGCCCGTGGGGTCGAAGTCCGAGCCGCCCTTGCCGCCGCCCATCGGGAGACCGGTCAGGGAGTTCTTGAAGATCTGCTCAAAGCCGAGGAACTTGAGGATCGAGGCGTTTACCGACGGATGGAGACGGATGCCGCCCTTGTACGGGCCTATCGCCGAGTTGAACTGAACGCGGTAGCCGCGGTTCACCTGAACTTCGCCGTTGTCGTCCACCCACGTGACGCGGAAGCGGAGGAACCTCTCGGGCTCTATCATCCGCTCGATGATGCCCGCCTTGACGATGTCGGGGCGCTTTTCGACCACGGGAACGAGGGAGGCGAGGACCTCGCCGACCGCCTGATGGAACTCCGGCTCACCGGGATTGGTTTTTACCGTCTTTTCATAAAGACCGTTGAGATACTGGTTGTTTATGGTCATGGCTGCAATTCCTTTTCAAAAAATGAAATTAACGGATAAATTATAATCATTCCGCCGCGTACTGTCAAGGGCTTTTTGCGCTTTTCTGCAAGTTTTTGTTTCCCGACTTGCAGAAACCGCGGGGGTCAGTAATTTCTGAGGCTGTCGATCTCCTCGCGGGTGAGGCGGCGCCATTTGCCGGGAGGGAGGTCGCCGAGCTCGACGTCGCCGACGGCGACGCGGCGCAGACGCTTGATAAGCAGCCCCGCCTTTTCGCACATACGGCGTATCTGCCGGTTCCTGCCCTCGTAGAGCGTGACCGAGAGGATCGTCTGGCGCTCCTCCGCCGAGATAACCGTGACGTCCGCCGCCGAGGTCATATACCCGTCGATCTCTATCGGGCGGTTGAGGATGCCGAGCTGCTTTTCGCTCACCTCTCCCCTCACCCTGACGGTATAGCGCTTGGGTATGTGATGGAACGGGTGGGTGACTCTGTTGGCGAACTCGCCGTCGTTCGTGAGGATGAGAAGCCCCTCCGAGTCGGCGTCGAGCCGCCCGCAGGGAAACACCCTGCAGCTGACGTCGGCAACGAGCTCGGCGATGCATTTCCTGCCGAATTCGTCGCTCATGGTCGTCACGTAGCCGCGGGGCTTGTTGAGCATTATATAGGCGAAAGACTGCACCGTCGGATAGGTGACCGGACGCCCGAGATACGCGACCGAGTCGGAGGAAGGATCCACCCTCCTGCCGATCTCGACGGGCTCGCCGTTTACGGTTATCGAGCCGTCAAGTATCTTCTTCTCGGCGGCGCGCCGCGACATAATGCCGCAGTCGGCGATGAACTTCTGGAGCTTTATCGCCCCGTCGCCTCCCGCGTCGGGCCCTCCGGACGGCGCGGGACGCCTGCCCCGCCCTCCCGAAAGGATCTTTTCGCCGCTCATTCTCCGGCTTTCTCCGTGCCGAGATCCTCGGGATCGAGGTCGTCGGGCTCTTTCTTCCCGTCCTTAGAGAGCGTGTTTTTGAGCCGGCCGACGATCTCCGGAGACTTCTCGACGAGCGAGGCCAGCGCGTCGATCACGCCGACCGCCGGGTTGCTGAGCGCCGGGTCGCCGACGTTGAGCAGCTCCACGCGCCCGTCCTTCGTTATGACGAGGAAGCAGACCGGGGTGACGGATATGCCCGTTCCTCCGCCCCCGCCGAAGCAGGGCTTGGTCTGGGACGACGGGACGGTCTTGGTCTCGTCCTTGTTCTTCTGAGTGGATTTGGGGTGATAGTCGAGCCCGCCCGTCGCGAGGCCTATCGAGACCTTTGATACGGGTATGATGACCGTGCCGCCCGGCGCGTTGATCGGCTCCCCGATGACCGTGTCGGTCCCGGCGACCGTCGAGATCCCCTCGAGCGAGGTCCTGATCATCTCACTCATGCTGTTTTCCATTTTGCTGTTCCTCCCCGGCTTTCGCCGATTTATTGGCTTTCTGTTTCTTCTTTCTGCCGCCTATGCCGAGGGACGAGGCCGCCCCGGACGGCAGGTTCTTTATCGCCGTTATCGCGATGGCTACGGCCTGCCACACTCTCATGCCGACCGTCACGTCGATATCGGCCGAGGGTTTGTCCCCCGTGAAATCGACCGCCACGCCGTATCTGCCGTCACACTCCCCGCCGTAAACGATTTTTTTGTTTTCGTTGAGGATATCCGAGAGATACGCGAAGGTCTGCGCCGCCTCGCCGAAGGCGACGGCCGTCCTGTCGGGCTCGCTGCCCCTGATGATGACGGCGAGCGCGTCGATCTTTATATAAATATATTTGCCGAACTTTTTGAGGACGGGCGAGACGACGCTCTTTGCGATATCGAGCCACGTCCGGACCGTCTCCCGCCCGGTCTCCTCCGCCTCTTCGCCGGCCTTTTTCTTCTTTTCTTCTTTGGCGAGCTTTTTGCGGAGCGCTTTTTCTTCTTTCTTTATCTGTCTGAGTCTGCGGCGGCGGAATCTTTTGATCTCATAGTCCCGCAGTTTCACCGGTTTCTTCTTTTTCGGGACGAGGCGGATATTAAAGAACAGAACCTTAAGGGTGACCTCGGCGGCGCCGCATACCGCGGCCCTGACGCTCACCCTGACGAGCGCGGCGAGGACGAAAAAGAGCAGTATCCCGCCGACGATATATAACGCTGTCATTCCGTCCTCCCGATTTGCTTATATCTTTTCCGAATCCGTATCCGTATCCGCGTCCGCGGCCGCAGCCGCGGCGGGAACGTCTTCCCCGTTCACGGGGGTTTCAACAGTTCCCTGTTCTTCGAGGGTTATCTGCCCGTCGGAGGGGTTCTCCGCCGAGACGATCCCGGCGACGCGCTCGTTGACGGTGTCAACGACCTCGCTGACCGGCAGCTCCGAGACCGACCCGAAGCCGAAACAGCGGAGGAAGGTGTCCGTCGTGCCGTAGAGATTCGGCTTCCCCGGGACGTCGAGACGCCCTTTTACCTCGATGAGCTGTTTCTCGATGAGCGTCGTCACGGCGTACGAACAGTCGACGCCGCGTATCTGCTCGATGAGCGCCCTCGTCACCGGCTGGTTGTACGCTATGATAGCGAGCGTCTCCATCGACGAGTTGGAGAGGCCGCCGCTGACCCTCATGCCGAGGGCCCTCTTGACCTGTTTCTCGAAAAACTCGTTGGAGCACAGCTGGCACGAATCGCTGAATCTGACGAGTCTTATCCCTCTGTTCTCGTACGCGAAATATGAGGACGAGAGTATCCTGTCGAGCTCCGCCTCCGATATCTCGCAGGTCTCGGCGATCTTTTCGTACTTTACCGGGAAGCCCGCGGCGAAGAGTATCGCCTCGACGGCCGGGGCGCGGCTCATGAGGTCTATGTCGTCGTGGACGAAATATGTGTCTGTCGTTACCTGGTCACTCATTGCCGGTCCTCCCGTCGCGCGCGTGGCTCGTATTAAGGATAAATATCACCCGTTCGTCCTCCGTCACCGACATGCGGATCCGCTGGACCTTGAGAAGCTCGAGCGAGGCGATGAACAGGGCGACGAGCGCCGAGCGGTTCGACGCCGTCATAAGTATATCCTCGAAGGGCGTCGCGCCCCTCCTGCGAAGTATCTTGAGTATCGCGAAAATCTTTGACGACACCGGCACGATCTTCGCCGCGAGGAGCTTTTCTATCTCCCGCTCGGAGTCCCTCACGATGTCGGCGTATCTGCTGTTTTTCTCCGCAACCCGCTGCATGGCCCGCACGAGCAGGGCGGGATCTATGTGGTCCGGGAGGTCGCCGCGGGTGTCGAGCTCTTCGGTCTCCTTGGCTATGCGCCCGCCGTAGACCGTGTAGCGGTCTGCGAGGAAGGCGGCCGTCTCCTTCGCCCTCTGGTATTCGGCGAGACGGCGCGCGAGGCCTGCGCGGGGATCCTCCTCCGGCTCGCCGTCGTCGACGACCGGCTTCGGGAGGAGCATGCGGCTCTTTATGAGAAGGAGCTCCGCCGCCATTACGATGAACTCGCCGGCGATCTCCATGTCCATCTCCGCCATCTGACGGAGATAATCGTTATACTGGTCGCATATCTCGGCGATGGGTATGTCGTATATGTCTACGTTATTCTTTTTTATGAGCGCGAGGAGAAGATCGAGCGGACCCTCGAAGACCTCGAGCTGAAAGCTTAGCTCACCCATTGGAGAACCTCAGACCTTTATGACAAGTTCAATAAGAAAATCGAATCCGCCTATCACCGCGTTCCTGAGGAACGCAAGCGGCACGTCGAGCACGCCGAGCCACAGCAGGGCGATGAGGACGTATTTTATTATCCTCTCGTATTTCATGACGCCGAAATAGGCGCTGTCCGGCAGGAAGGCGAACAGTATCCGAGATCCGTCGAAGGGCGGGACCGGGAGCATGTTGAACACGGCGAGGCCGACGTTCAGCACCGTCGAGACGTAGAAAAGATAATAGAGTATGAAAAGCGGGTAGTAATACCAGTCTGTCGTATATACGGGTATGATCCCTATGATATGCATAAAAACGTCGGAGACGAAGGCGAGCAGGAGGTTCGAGAGCGGACCGGCCGCCGCCGTTATCGCCATCCCCTGCTTGGGTTTTTTGAAATTGCCCGGGTTTACCGGCACGGGCTTTGCCCAGCCGATGCCGACGAGGAACATCATGAGCGTCCCGACGGGATCGAGATGTTTGAGCGGGTTGATTGTCAGTCTCCCCATATGCTTCGCCGTCGGGTCGCCGAGCGAGTTCGCCGCTATCGCGTGGAACATCTCGTGAAACGAGAGCGAGAACAGTATGACGGGGATCGAAACGAGAAGACTCACTATCGCTTCTTTCGAGAACCCGTTTCTTATAAGACTTAAGAGCATTCACCGTCTCCTTTTCACGAAACGAAACGAATTATCCGCCCGATAACGGCGTCGATCCCCTGCCTCTTCACGGCGGAGACCTCGTATATATCGGGGCAGAGGGGGGAGAGCAGCCCTGCGGTGCGCGCAAGCTCCGGCTTTTTCGCCTTGTCGCATTTCGTCACGACGGCGGAAAACTCGGCGCCCGTCCTCACGAGCCAGTCGAGCATCGTCAGGTCGTCCTTCGTCGGGCCGACCTTGCCGTCTATCAGCTGAAGGACGAGCTTCGGCGCTCCGTATCCCGACAGAAAGTCGTCCGTGACCCGCGAAAACTCCTCCTTGCGCCCGTACGAGCGCGCGGCGAAGCCGTATCCCGGGAGATCGACGAACCATATCTTCCCGTCGACGTCGAAAAAGTTGACCGTCACGGTCTTGCCCGGCGTGGAGCTCGTCCTCGCGAGGGATTTCCTCCCGAGGAGGGCGTTTATGAGAGAGCTCTTGCCGACGTTAGAGCGCCCCGAAAAAACGACGCAGGGCCTCGGAGCCGGAAACTGCTCCGCCCGTCCGGCGGACAGCGATATCGCGGCGTTTGAAAAATTGACCGTCATATTCCCCGCTCCGTTTCCCTGAAATGTTTACGGCTTACGCCTCGGCGGGGCGTATCGCCCCTTTGATTACCTCGTCCACCGTTCCGCACGGCACGAAGGTCAGGTTCTCCCTCACCGTGCTGTCGAGCTCCGGGAGGTCCTTGACGTTGTCCCTCGGGATGAACACGGTGCTCACCCCGGCCTTGTACGCCGCCATGGTCTTTTCTTTGAGACCCCCGATGGCGAGCACGCGGCCGTGGAGGGTGACCTCGCCCGTCATGGCGACGTCTCTCCTCACCGGTCTGCCGCTGAGCTCGCTCGTCAGCGCCGTGACTATCGTCACGCCGGCGGAGGGGCCGTCCTTCGGGACCGCGCCCTCGGGGACGTGGATGTGTATGTCCTTGTTTTTGTAGAAGTCGGGATCTATCCCGAGCTCCCCGGACTTTGATCTTATGTAAGTTATCGCCGCCTTAGCCGACTCCTTCATGACGTCGCCGAGCGAGCCGGTGAGCTCGAGCTTGCCGCTTCCCGGCATGGAGACGGCCTCGACGCGCAGGAGGTCGCCGCCGAGCTCGGTGTAGGCGAGCCCGTTGACGACGCCGACCTCGTCGTTTTCGTATATCCTGTCGGGGATGATCTTCCTGCCGTTCAGATAGTTTTTCACGTCGTCGCGCCCGAGGGTGACGGACTTGACCTCGCCGGTCACGATCTGCTTTGCGACCTTGCGGCATATTGACGCTATCTCGCGCTCGAGATTGCGCACGCCGGCCTCGGCGGTGTAGAAATCTATGAGCTCGAGGACGGCGTCGTCGGTGAACTTCATCCTCCGGCGGCTGAGGCCGTGCCTCTTGAGCTGCTTCGGTATAAGATGGTTTTTCGCTATGGCGAGCTTTTCGAATCTCGTGTATATCTTGAGCTCGATCACCTCCATCCTGTCAAGGAGGGGGCGCGGGATGTTCTCGGCGTCGTTCGCCGTCGCTATGAACATGCACTCCGAAAGGTCGAAGGGGACCTCTATGAAATGATCGCGGAAGGCCTTGTTCTGTTCCGAGTCGAGCACCTCGAGGAGCGCCGAGGACGGGTCGCCGTGGGCGTCCCTCGTCAGCTTGTCGACCTCGTCGAGGAGTATGAGCGGGTTCATCGAGCCCGCCGAGGTTATCGCCTCGATTATCCTGCCGGGCATCGAGCCGATGTATGTCTTTCTGTGTCCCCTTATGTCCGCCTCGTCGCGCACGCCTCCGAGGGAGACGCGGACGTATTTGCGCCTCAGCGCGCGGGCGAGGGATATGGCTATCGAGGTCTTGCCCGTCCCGGGAGGGCCTACGAGACAGATTATCTGGTTCTTTATCCCGGGGTTGAGCGCCCTGACGGCTATGAACTCGAGGATCCTCTCCTTTATCTTGTCGAGGCCGTCGTGGTCGGCGTCGAGAATCTTCTTCGCCGCGGCGACGTCGGTCCTGTCGTTCGTCCTCTTTCCCCACGGGAGCTCGAGCACGGCGTCGAGATAGTTCCTCTGCACCGAGCTCTCGGCGGAGGCGTACTGCATCTTCGCGAGCTTCCTGACCTCCTTGACGAGCTTTTCCCTCACCTGGTCGGGGAGCTGCGCCGCCTTTATGCGGCCCATGTACTCGACGATCTCGGGATCGTTCTCCTCGTCCTCCTCGTCGGTCATGCCGAGCTCGTCGCGGATGGCCTTCATCTGCTCCCTCAGCATAAAGTCGCGCTGATTCCTGTCAAACGCCGCCTTCACCTTCTGGTGTATCCTCATCTGGGTGGCGAGAAGCTCCTTCTGCTTCATGAGCATCATGTCGGTGATCATCGCGCGCTTCTCGGGGTTGAACTCACCGAGGACGGTGATCTTGTCGTTGGGATCGACGAGCAGATAAGCCGCTATGAGATCGGCGAGCCGCCCCGCGTGTCCCGCGCGGCGGAACTCGGCGTTGACCTCGTCGGAGAGCGGCGGGAGGAACTCGGCGAGCTCCTTGACGCTGCTGCGCAGCTCGAGCACGAGGGTGTCGTCCTCGTCGGACTGCTCCTCGTTTATCTCCTTGACGAGGCAGCCGGCGTAGGTCGTCTGCCCGACCTTGTCGAACGATCCGACCTCGGCGCGGTGCTCTCCCGAGAGCAGGAGCTTGACCGAGCCGCCCTGCATCCTCACGCACCTCTCAACGCGGCAGGTCGTGCCGACCGCGGCAAAGCCCGTCCCGTCGGGTTTTACCGGCAGGGCGAGGATGAGACTTCTGTTTTTCTCCGCCTTTTCGCAGAGGCGGATGACGGCGTCGTCGTCGGTCTCGGACGAGAGTCTGTTCCCCGGGAAGAGGACCTGACCCTCGAGACGGTAGACCGGGAGCCGCCTTTCCGTTATCTTTTCAACTGTGTATCGCATAAATAGTCCTGATTTCGATGATTAAACTGTTATTATCTCGCGGAACGCCTCTATCTTTTCCGCTCTCAGGGAGTTCCTGTTTACCGTTATGACGGCAAAACAGCATTCCGTCTCGCCGTCGCCGACGTTGAACTTCGTCGGGCGGCCGGTCCTGAAGCGCTCTATGATCGGCTTGCAGTCCACCCCGAGGATGGAGTTCGTCCTCCCCGTCATGCCGAGGTCGGTCAGATACGCCGTACCCTTCGGCAGGAGCCGCGCGTCGGAGGTCTGGACGTGGGTGTGGGTGCCGAAGACCGCCGTCACGACGCCGTCGAAACAGTTGGCGAGGGCGAGCTTTTCGGAGGTCGCCTCGGCGTGGACGTCGAGGATCGAGACGTCGTACGTCCCCGCGGCCTCGGAGAGCATCCTCTCGACGGCCCGGAACGGGTCGTCCACCGGGTCCATGTAAACCCGTCCGAGGATGTTCATCACGAGTATCCTCACCCCGCAGGCGGAAAGGACGGTGTATCCCCTCCCCGGGCAGGGCTCGGGATAGTTCGCCGGGCGGATGACGTAGGTGCTGCCGTCGAGATAGTCGCGTATCTCGGATCTGCGGAAGGTGTGGTTGCCGCCCGTGAGGACGTCGGCGCCGAAATGGAGCAGTCTGTCGGCGGAATACACGTCGAGCCCGTTGCCGTTCGCCGCGTTCTCGGCGTTGACGATCATCGCGTCGGCGAGATATTTCTTTTTGAGAGCCCTTATATTGCGGCAGAGCTTTTCGGTCGAAAACTGACCGACCACGTCTCCGACCGCAATTATACGTATCGCGTCGTCCACAGAGCGTTCTCCCCCTAATAAATAATCTTTGCTATTATATCATATCCCGCCCGCGTTGTCAATCGGAAAAATGCCCTGATGCGAACAAAAAGCCCCGCCGGGCGGCGGGGCGTTATGCGGTTTTATCGGGAGCGATTCACCTGCCGAGAGCTGCGGCGCCGATGATGCCGGCGTCGTTGCCGAGGGCGGCGATGACGACCTTCGTCTTGACCCTGTTCACGTGGGTGAACTGCTCGCGCCTGACTATGCGCACGACGGGATCGAGCAGATACGCCCCTTCGTTGCACACTCCGCCGCCGATGCAGAGCACCTCGGGCTGGAAGATGTTGACGAGGTTTGCGATGCCGCAGGCGAGGTCCTTTATGTACCTGTCGGCGACGAGGGTGCCGAGGCGGTCGCCCTTGCGCTTTGCGGCGAAGGCGGTCTTTGCCGAAACCTTGGTGATGTCCCTGCCGATGTCGTCCCACATGACGCTGTCCTTGTCCTTTGACAGCGCCTCGGCGGTGAGCTCTCTCAGGGCCGTCGCCGAGCAGTACGCCTCAAAGCAGCCGCGGCGTCCGCACGAGCACTTTCTGCCGCCGCGCTTTATGACCATGTGGCCTATCTCTGCGCCCATGTTGTTGAAGCCGGCGTAGATTTTGCCGTCGATGACGATGCCGCCGCCGACGCCCGTGCCGAGGGTTATCATTATCGCGTCCTTCGCGCCCCTCGCCGCCCCCGCGACGGTCTCGCCGAGCGCCGCCGCGTTTGCGTCGTTGTCCATAAATATCTTCGAAACGGGACAGCCGAGCATCCCGGCGAGCTTTTCCCCGAGGGGATAGTTCGACGTGGACATGGTGAAGGCCGTGATTATCTTCTTTTTCACGGGGTCAATGGAGCCCGGGGCGCCTATCCCCACGCTCTCGATATCGCAAATCGAAAGCCCCTCGGCAGCGATCAGATCGAGGCAGAGCTTCGCCATGTCGGCGGTTATCTCGTCGGGATCGCGGAAAGCGCCGGTCGGGACCGAGCCCTTGCGGACTATCTTCATTTCGTCGTTAACAATGCCGGCGGCGATGTTCGTGCCGCCGAGGTCGATACCTATTCTGAACATATTGTCTCCTTACAAGGACCGGGGCGGCGCCCCGGTCCCGATAAAATCTTTATTATTCTCCCTTTTTCTCTTTAAGAAGCTCGACGATCTCGGCGAGGAGGTCCTTTTCGGTCGGCTCGGGATCCGCTTCGGGTTCGGGTTCCGGCTCGGGAGCGGGCTCCTCTTCCTTCTTCTTCAGCTTCTCGGACGCGGCCTTCGCCTTGACTATCGCCCTGATGACGAGGAAGATGCACAGCGCGACGAGAAGGAAATCGACTATCGTCTGGATCCACGCGCCCCACTGGATGGCGACCTCCTGGACCGCGGCGACGCCCGCCGCCTCGTCCGCCTCCACGCCCTCGACGAGGACGGTCTTGACGTTTTCAAGACTCGTGCCGCCGGTGAGCAGCGAGATCAGCGGGTTGATGATGTAATTGACGAGCCCCGTGACTATCTTTCCGAAGGCGCCGCCGATCACGACGCCGACCGCCATGTCGAGGATGTTGCCCTTCGAAATGAAGTCCTTGAAGTCCTTGAAGAACCCGCTCTTTTTTTCTTTTGCCATTTTGGTTCCCTCCAAAAATTATTTTTTCTTTTTATCCGACAGACGCACGGTGCGGCCGTCGGGATATTTTATGACCGTGCTGTCGAGCTGAGATCTGAGGTTCTCCCTGAGCTCCGAGATATATTCGAATCTCAGCGCCTCGCGCTCCGCCTTCTCCTCGACCGTGAGCCCCTCCGTTTTGCCCTTGACGGCGAGCTCGTTTATCCTCTCAAGCCGTCGGCTGTCCATTTCCCGAGGCCTTCGCCTGCTCCTCGTTATACCGTCTTACGATCTCGAGACGGCGCTGCTCCTCGAGCTCGGCGGCCTTCGCCTTCTTCTTTTTACCGCTCTTTATCGCGCCCCTGACGATGAGAACGATAGCGAGGACGATAACCGCGAGGACGATGAGCGTCGGGATCGCCCCGACGAACCAGACGGCAAAGTCCTTCGCCCCGTCGGCAAAGTCCTCCCACGAGCTCGAAAACGCGTCCTTTATCCGCTCTCCGAAGGTGTAGGGGGCGGGCGCGACGTACTCGACGACCTGAGTGACATAGACCGTCACCGTCGCGTACGCGACCTTGTTGTCATATGTCTTGAGCATCGTCTCGTAATACTGGATGTTGCGGCGGACGGCGGCGAGCTTGTCCTCGAGCAAAAGCATATCCTCGAGGTTCTTCGCCTCTTCCATGAGCTGAAGCAGGCGCTGTTCCTGGACGAGATATGTGTCGTACGCCGACTTCGCGGAATAATAGCTTTCGGTTATGTTCTCGATGCCGGTGCTGGCGTTCGTGACGGACATGGTCTCCCTGAGGAAGGCGATGAAGCCGTCGAACTGTTCCGTCGGAACGCGGCAGACGAGCTCCGCCGTGGGATACCCGCGGTAGCCCGAGCCGCTCTGGCTTATTTTTGTGTTCGAAACGTAGCCGGAAAGCTCCGCCACCCTGCCCCTTATCCTGTCGGCGGCGTCGTTGATGTCGTCCTTCGTCTGGGCCTCGACCGTGCCGTTGTAAACGAGCTTTTCGTCCGGCGCGGGCTCCTCCGACGAGGTCTTTTCATATTCGATCGGCGCCTGATTCGCGTCTTCCCTGTATGAATATCCCGGGTCGGAATACCCGTCGTAATACCCGTCGGACGCCGCACCGTTCTTTCCGCTCATCGCCGAGCAGGAAGCGAAGACGAGCACGAACGTCATGGCGAGTAAAACCGCTGCGATTCTCTTTTTCACTTTAATTTCCTCCTATCGATAATGATAATCCCGCATTGAAATACGGAATAGTTGAAGCGGTGCCTAATCGGCTTTTGTTTCGTATGATTTCTTAACGGTTTCGAACAACTGTTCTGCCTCTTCCTCCGTTATAAAATCGTCGTCAGGCGCACCTGTCGCTCTCTTTAGTTTCCCGGTTTCTATATCAAAGCTATAAAAGCAATGTAAATGATTTGACATAAAACCGAACCCATGGAACTCGCTCGTACAAATCACATCAAACTGAATTTTTCCCTCGCCGTACGCAAATATCTTTCCGTTTATTTTTGCCAGCCAAACCGGCACCTCGTTTTCTAACATGGGATTAGTTATCAGTTCCTCCGGTATCTCGGACTCATCGAGCAAAGATTTTTGCGGAAGCGCGGCCATTTGATCTTTGTCGACGTAGCCGTCGGGCCGGGAACTGTATCCATCCCCGGGGTAATAGTCGTAAGAGTTTTTCCCGCCGCCCGCGCAGGACGAGAGCACGGCGAGAACGACGACCGCGGCAAGAATGACCGCAGTGATCCTGATTTTCATTTTGACCTCCTGTATTTCGCCGAAGTCCCTTTGAGGGACGGTAATCATTGTTAACGAACAACCGTTCGTCAAGTCGGATTATTTGTGCTTTTTGTATTCAGGCAAATTCGATGGAATCAGCGCTTTGTCTTCTTCGCAGAACGGCTCGAGTTCATACCACAATTTGAAGTATTCGTCAGCGTCCATATATACGGAGTGCATCTGTGCTATATCGTCCTCGGTAAAAATGGTTTGGGCACGTTCATTTGCATCCTTATTTCCGAGGTTGAAATAGGTGTTATCCGGGAGAACAACGATAAACGAGAAAATATAAAACTCCATGGACGAACCGATCGGAAAATCGTATTCTCCGATTTTGGCATTGCTTTTTCTGAGATTATACTGATACATTTCCGGACTGTTGATCAGGACAAGCGTCCCGTTCGCTCTGCTGATACAGAAAGTGCTGTCCGTATACAGTACACTGAGTCTGTTATCAAAGTCTCCGAACGAAATGCTGTACTCCGTCAACAGTTCGGTTTCGTTGATGATCCTGTTCTTTTCTTCTTCAGAAAAGTTTGTCAGATTCTTCCTCAATTCGACCATTCTTGCCCGTTTTTCATCATCTGTCATACCCTCCTGTGCGGGTGACTGATTATGTGAACAACAGACAAGCAGACCGACCGTTACCACCAACAGCAATAGAAAACAGATAATTTTTTTCATTTTTTTACTCTCTTTCGTGTGTGAAATGGCTTTTTAAGTTTTCCTCCGGGAACACGGCAATTGCAGCACCTTCGCAGATGCCGCGAGAAATAATATCCTCCTTTCCTTCGTGATTATTATTGTTTCAGCTCAGTTTTCCGAGAGCTGCAAGTACACCATCGAGCGACGAGCGGTATTTTTCGAGCTTGGAGCGCTCCGCCCCGACGACTTTTTCCGGCGCCTTTGAGACGAAGCCCTCGTTCGAGAGTTTCGCCGTCAGGCGGGAAATCTCCTTTTCGAGATCCTCTTTTTCCTTCGTCAGGCGGGCGATCTCCTTCTCGGCGTCTATCATGTCG
Source organism: Clostridia bacterium (assembly GCA_017552165.1). The sequence goes on along the minus strand of JAFZCF010000203.1, from coordinate 2,825 downwards.
GCGAGCGGAATGCAGGCGACCGCCGCGTCGGTGACTATCTGAACGGCGTCCGTCCCGTTATAGGAATCCGTGAATATCACCTCGGATGCCGAGGCGAGGCGGGTGAAGAAATGACTGACCGACCCGTCGAGCGAGCCGTTTTTCGAAACGACGTATATCTTCGTTTTCCGCGAATGGGCGACGTTCATCTCGGCGCGGCGGGTGCGTATCGCGCCTATCAGGGATATGACGTCCGCCATCCTGCGCGACGCCTCGGGGAACGAAAGCGAATCGCACGGCGACGGATATTCCGACGTCATGACCGAAACGCCCTCGTGCGGGAGCGCCTGCCATATCTCCTCGGTTATGAACGGGATGAAGGGGTGGATGAGCTTCATCGCGGCCGTAAGGACGCAGGCGATGACGTTCTGGGCGACGGGGTTGCCGGGATGGAATTTGTCGCTCAGACGCTCCTTCGCGAGCTCTATGTACCAGTCGCAGAACTCGTCGCGGATGGAGTCCGTCATTTTCTGGAGGGCGACGCCGAGCTCGTAGTCGTCGAGATTGCGCCTGACCTCCCCCGTGAGGGCGTTCAGACGGTCGAGGATCCATTTGTCCTCGAGACTGAACTCCGACGGGTCGGGGAGGACGATCTTATCTATATCGAGGTTCATGCGGACGAAGCGCGAGGCGTTCCATATCTTGTTGATGAAATTGCGCGCCGCCTCTATCCTCTCCTGCGAGAAACGCATGTCGTTGCCCGGGGCGTTGCCCGTCGCGAGCGCGTATCTCAGGGCGTCGGCGCCGTATGCGTCGACTATGTCGAGCGGGTCGATGCCGTTGCCGAGGGATTTTGACATCTTTCTGCCCTGCGCGTCGCGCACGAGGCCGTGGATAAAGACGTCGGAGAAGGGCTTTTCGCCCGTGTTCTCGATGCCCATGAATATCATCTTGGACACCCAGAAGGTGATGATGTCGTAGCCCGTTACGAGACAGTCGGTCGGGTAGAAGGTCTTAAGATCCTTCGTTTCGTCCGGCCAGCCGAGGGTCGTGAAGGGCCAGAGGGCGGAGCTGAACCAGGTGTCGAGGACGTCCTCCTCCTGCCTCACGTCGGCAGAGCCGCATTCGGGGCAGACCGTGACGTCGCTCTCCGAGACCTCGATGTGCCCGCACTTGCCGCAGTAGAAGGCGGGGATGCGGTGTCCCCACCAGAGCTGGCGCGAAACGCACCAGTCCTGGATGTTCTCCATCCAGTTGAGGTATATCTTGCTGAATCTGTCGGGGACGAACCTGACGTCTCCCTTTTTGACGGCGGCGATGGCCGGCTCGGCGAGGGTCTTCATGGCGACGAACCACTGTCTCGAGGCGAGCGGCTCAATCACAGAGCCGCAGCGGTAGCAGTGGGCGACGTTGTGCGTGAGCTTCTCGACCTTGACGAGCAGCCCCTCGGCCTCCATGTCGGAGATTATCGCTTTGCGCGCCTCGAACCTGTCGAGGCCCTGATATTTGCCGCCGTGTTCGTTTATCTTTCCGTTTTCGTCTATGACGACGATCTGCGGAAGGTCGTGGCGCTTTCCGACCTCAAAGTCGTTCGGGTCGTGGCAGGGCGTGATCTTGACGCAGCCGGTGCCGAAGTCCTTTTCGACGTAATCGTCGGCGATGACGGGTATCTCGCGCCCGACGAGCGGGAGGATAAGCGTCTTTCCGACGAGGTGAGCGTACCGCTCGTCGTCGGGATTGACGGCGACCGCCGTGTCCCCGAGCATCGTCTCGGGGCGCGTCGTGGCTATGACGACGGACTCGTCGCTGTCCTTTACGGGATATCTGAAATACCAGAAGCCGCCCTCGAGCTCTTTGTACTCGACCTCGGCGTCGGAGAGGGCCGTCGCGCAGTGGGGGCACCAGTTCGTGATCCTGAATCCCCTGTAAATGAGGCCCTTCTTATAGAGCGAGACGAAGACCTTCCTGACCGCGCGCGAAAGCGACGGGCTCATGGTGAACGCCGACCTGTTCCAGTCGCAGGAGACGCCCATCTGCTTCTGCTGATAGACTATCCGCCCGCCGTATTTTTCTTTCCAGTCCCACACGACCTTGAGGAACTCTTCCCTGCCGAGGTCGTGCCTCGTGAGGCCCTTTTCTTTCCTGAGGGTCTCCTCGACCTTTATCTGGGTCGCGATGCCGGCGTGGTCGGTGCCGGGCACCCAGAGGGTGTTGAAGCCCTCCATGCGCTTTACGCGGACGAGGATGTCCTGGAGCGTGCAGTCGAGCGCGTGGCCCATGTGAAGCTGCCCCGTCACGTTCGGCGGGGGCATGACTATCGAAAACTTCGGTTTCGTCTCGTCGGAGGACGGCTCGAAACAGCCGTTCTTCTCCCACATTTCGTAGAGTTTGCCTTCAAATTCCTTAGGGGTATAATTCTTTGATAATTCCACTTTTCTGTTCCGTCCGATCAACCCGCGCGCGGGTATGATTATTCCTCATAATTATATACCGGCCGGGCGTCTTTGTCAAGGACTATTTGACGGGGGCGGTCCCCCGCTTGACACCGGCGCGCGACCGCTGTATAATATGGGACAAAGAAGTACGGGAGACAGTATAAAACCATGAACAGATTCAAAAAAGCGATCGCGCTGCTCGTCGCGCTCTCCCTCGCGATTGCGTTTTCGTCGGGATGCGCCGACGTGACGGGCCCGCAGGGCGCGGGGACGAGTGGCCGCGATACCTCCGCCGCCGCGACGACGGTGAACACGGCGAACAGCCGCGATACCGCGCCCGCCATGACGGAGACGGCGAAGGAAACGCAGCCCGAGCCGGATACCTCTTCGGACGCGCCGGACTCATCCGAC